>RFVQ01000180.1 GCA_009922495.1 Chitinophagia bacterium | reverse complement strand
TCCACTTTTCTCTCCATCCGAAGCCAATCCGGGATGGGCAAAGAACCCCAAAATTCCCACACGATAGTTGATGCTGACAAATATGATTCCCTTTCTGGCCATGGCTTCGCCGTCGTAAATGGGACAAGCACTGCCGCCACTCCTAAATCCTCCACCATAGATCCAGACCAGCACAGGTCTTTTTTTGTTGTCTGACTTTGCCGCTGTCCATACATTCAGGTACAAGCAATCCTCTCCAATGGGCTCTTTTGGGATCAGAAACTCCTCGCTCCACATGCTGAAAGGTACAGGTGGGGATTGCATAGGACTTGCAGAAAAACGGGTACATTCTTTAATGCCTTGCCAGGCCTTTACTGGTCTGGGTGCTCTCCATCTTAAATCGCCTACAGGCGGCTCAGCAAATGGAATTCCCTTGTAAGATAGGATGGCGCCATCGTCTGTTGTCTTTCCGGAAATTTTTCCGGATTCAATGTTGACAACTGTAGCGGGTTGTGCATAGGAAGTCGCGACAAAACCTACCAACAGCAGTGCAAAAATTTTTTTCATGACTTAGTTTTTGGATGCGAATTCATCCATCAGCGCATATCGCTCCGGATGTTTTTCCATCGATTGTTTGCTCTCCACATGGATGAACATTACCGGTGACGGTCCTGCTTTGCCTATGGCATTCCATTTGGGCAATCCTTTCCCGTTGGGATCTCCTTTTTTGATGAAGTTGGCAAAGTAGGATTGCATGGTTTTTGAAACGAGATAATCTTCCTCTGTCCATTTGAACACTTTGTTTGTTGCAAGATTGCCCATCGCATATTCGATCTCTGCTGAGTGAACGGCTCCCTTGTTTCCGGGTCTTGGTTTCTCATAGAAGTAACGGTAAACAGGTTTTCCTGTTTTGCGTTGCATGTCGATCCATTTCCAGGTGCTGTAGGAAATGAACCGATCACCTGCCAAATCACGTGAAACCTCTTCCACCTCTGCATCGGTAGCAGGAGCATAAGCTTTCAGTACTTTTTCAGCATCCTTGCCATATAGTTTTTCTATCGCCTTGCGATAGTTCTCCAATGTTGGTTTTGCATTGCCCATGATGGATCGGTAGCCGGATTCTTCTGAATTCCAACCGGCCAGCAGTGGTATATTCGATTGTTCGCCCGCAGCAAAGATCTCTTTGGGATCTTTGGGAAAGAAATATCCGTCGATGGTTCTGTTGAAACGGAAGATGCCATATTTCAATGTTTTCTCGAGGAGGCTGTCTGCTGGTATTTTGCGAAGATCTGCGATGGTTGCAGCACCCATGAAAGTTGCAAATTCTTTTCCATTTTTTTCGCCTTCCGCCAGTGGCAATGCCGGAAGTGCGCCCATGATCGATCCACTCTCGCCTATGGCACCAGCGATATAATGCTTTGAAAGCGGAGAAGCCATCAAGGCACTTACAGAAACCGAGCCAGCCGATTCACCTGCGATCGTGATCCTTTTGGGATCGCCACCGAAGGCTTCGATATTTTCATAGACCCATTTCAAAGCCAGGGCCTGGTCCATCAATCCATAATTACCAGAAGATCCATGAGTCGATTCTTGGGTGAGTTCAGGGTGTGATAAAAATCCAAAGACACCGAGTCGGTAATTGACGGTTATGGCCACCATTCCCAGGGCTGCCATGGAAGCGCCATCATACCGGGGTTCAGAGCCATCGCCGGCTGCAAAGCCACCCCCGTAGTAGTAAACCAAAACCGGCAAAAGTTTTTTTGTTTTTTGGGACGGTTGCCAAACATTCAGGTATAAACAATCCTCGCTGGTTCCCTTGGAACGGTAAACCATGTCGCCAAATATGTTCTTCTGCATGGCGCTTGGGCCAAAATGATCTGCTTTTAAAACACCATCCCAATTTTTAACCGGTTGTGGTTCCTTCCATCTCAAGTTTCCAACCGGTGGCTGTCCGTATGGAATACCTTTGAAGGCGATGACAGCTTCATTCTCTGCAATCCCTTGTATTTGTCCATTGATGGTTTTGACAGTTAAGTTTTTCATCATTTGCGCATGACTGAGTGATGTGATTAAGATCAAGGCGATCAAAAGAAATGGCTTTGCTGGTTTCATTTCAATTTTTTTTAGCGGTCAATTGAAGCTAACATTGTAGCACTAAATCTACTCAATCGTTATGAAATGTAGAATATTCCTTTTCGGTTTTATACTTTGTATTCACCTGGCAAAGGCCCAGGAGGTCATGGTAAAGTTTCAGGCTGCAAAAGTTTCCCTGCGGGGACTTTCAGTGGTAGACAATGAAGTGGTTTGGGCAAGTGGGAGCAATGGGACCATCATCCGGACAACCAATGGAGGAAAAACATTCCAGGTGATCAATCCAAAGGGGTATGAAAAAAGAGATTTCAGGGACATAGAAGCCTTCGACAGTTCTACTGCCATTATCATGGCTGTTGATACCCCTGCAATCATGCTAAAAACAACAGATGGGGGTCAGACCTGGAAGAAAGTATTTGAAGACAAAAGGCCAGGAATGTTTTTGGATGCAATGGACTTTGTTGGAAATACAGGAGTGGTGGTAGGCGATCCCATAGAAGGAAAAATGTTCAGGGCTTACACCTATGATCAAGGTGAATCATGGACCATCGATCAAAATGCTCCTGAATTGTCGGCAGGAGAGGCGTTCTTTGCTTCCAGCGGATCCAATGTGAAATGGATTTCATCCTCTTCTGCATCCTCCCATCCCAAAAAGTTGACGGGCGACAAGTTAATTCCAAAAAGGTTGACGGGCGACAAGTTGATTTTTGTTTCAGGAGGAATCCGTTCCCGAATGTTTTTGGGTGACAAATCATTTCAGATACCATTGCAGTCTGGTAAAAATTCCACTGGTGCCAATGGGTTTGCAATAGCGCCTATAGGGAAATATGGTTTTGTCTGTGGGGGTGATTTTTCTGACCCCAAGCGAAATGATAGCAGCCTGGTATTGTTTGAAATTAAAAAGGACAAAGTCAATTTTTCTTTTCCTGCAACCCTACCTTCAGGGTACAAAAGTGCTGTGACTTTTGTTAAAGCATATACCTTGATCTCTTGTGGTACTTCAGGCATTGATTTGTCTACAGACAATGGTAAGAACTGGAAAAAAATCAGCGATCTTCCCTTTCATGTCAGCAGCGCTGTCTATGGTTCCGGTAAGGTATGGTTGGCGGGACCGAAAGGGAGTATTGCAGTATATACCCATAAAGATTAATTCATATCTGTTATTAAATTATCATTTTAGGTAGTCCCCAATCATGCTATGAGGGTTTAGGGTTACCTTTGCGCCTTCATTTTATTAAGTACAGATAAATTATTTTTCCTTATGTGTGGAATAGTTGCATATGTAGGCACCCGTGAAGCGTATCCTGTTATACTGAAAGGCCTTAAAAGACTGGAATACAGGGGATATGACAGTGCGGGTGTGGCATTGATAAATGATGGGATCAAAGTATACAAAAAGCAAGGGAAGGTTTCTGCATTGGAAGAATCATTGTTGGGGGTAGACTTGCATGCCACAATAGGTATTGGTCACACCCGTTGGGCAACACATGGAGAACCTAGTGACCGGAATGCTCATCCGCATCTCTCGACAAGTGGTCGCATAGCAATGATCCACAACGGCATCATTGAAAATTTTGCCCCCATCAAGCAGGAACTGCTCAACAAAGGGTATGTTTTCAAAAGTGACACGGATACGGAAGTACTGTTAAACTTTATTGATGATATTCTGACGAACAATGCCTGTTCCTTAGAAGAAGCTGTACGGATTGCCCTTAAAAGGGTGGTGGGCGCATACGTTATTGTCTTGTTGGACAAAGAAAATCCTGATACCTTGATTGCGGCAAGAAAGGGAAGTCCCTTGGTCATAGGTATTGGAAAGGGCGAACATTTTTTGGCCTCCGATGCCTCTCCGATCATTGAGTATACGAAAGAAGTAGTATACATCAATGACTATGAACTGGCAATCATCAAGGGGGATGAACTGGTCCTGAAAAATTTGGGGAATGAAAAAGTTACTCCTTTTGTTCAGCAGTTGGACATGGAACTTGCCGCAATTGAAAAGGGTGGGTA
>RFVQ01000179.1 GCA_009922495.1 Chitinophagia bacterium | reverse complement strand
AACCCATTTGTGGGGTCGGTTGGATCGCAGCATGTTGAAAAAGAGAGCAAGGTAGAAATGCTCTATCCCACGCACCTGGAGGCCAGGATCCTTCAAACCCTGAAAGAGAACCACCCTTATGAAACCGTGGCCTATCATATCCAGCCCCTGGGCAATTCATTCAAGGAAATCGGGGGAGGCCTTATCGGGAGCTTGAAAGAACCGATTGTGGAGGCCGAATTTCTTGCGCTGATAAAGCGGGAATTTCAAACAGGCACCATCCGGCACAGTCCTTTTACCGGAAGATCGATCCAAACGGTTGCCCTGTGCGGCGGGTCTGGTAAATATATGATTAACAATGCTTTACGAGAAAATGCAGATGTTTTTCTGACTGCCGACCTCGGGTACCATGATTTTTTCCTGCCCAACGGCAAAATGCTTTTGGCTGACATGGGACACTTTGAAAGCGAACAGTACACGTCTGACCTGATTTTGAGGCGAATAAAAGAAAAATTCCCTACCTTCGCACTCCTTAAAACGGGCATCAGTACCAATCCTGTCAACTACTTTTTATAATCGATTATGGCAACCGTTAAAGAATATTCAGTCGAGGAAAAACTCACAGCGCTTTACAACCTTCAAAAGATTGAAAGCAAGCTTGATGAAATAGCAATTCTCAAAGGTGAATTACCCATCGAGGTGCGTGATCTTGAAGATGAAATTCATGGTCTCAGGGCCAGGGAGACCAGGATCGAAGAAGAGATCAATGGTATCAATGAATTCATTGAGCAAAAGAAAGCTGCCATCGCCCAATCACAGGACCTGATCAAGAAATACGAGAAACAAAGCGACAACGTTAAGAACAATCGCGAATACGAAGCCATCACCAAAGAGATCGAAACCCAAACACTGGATCTTAAATTGGCGGAAAGGCATATCAAAGATGCGAATGAAGAAATTGCAGACAAGGCAAGGGTCCTCGATACTGCCAAGAAGAACATTGCTGCCAAAGAAGCCAATCTGAAAGTAAAGAAAGGAGAACTCGATAAGATCATTGCCGAAACCGAAAAGGAAGAAGCAGAGTGCAGGGCAAACTCAGACAAAGCCCGTGCTGCTGTTGATCCTCGTTTGCTGGTATCTTTCGACAGGATCAGAAACAATTTCCGCAACGGACTGGCCGTTGTACCCGTACTGCGTGATGCCTGTGGCGGTTGTTACAATGCTATCCCTCCTCAACGCCAAAGCGAAATCCGTCAGCACAAAAAGATCATTGTTTGTGAGAACTGCGGAAGGGTTTTGATTGATGAGGAACTGACGAACAAGCAATAATCGATCACGCTGATTTTTGGATCACAACTCCCTTGATCTCTCCCAACATGCGCAGTGTCTCCTGCTCATGGATGCGTGGAATCCCAATTTTGTAAAGACTGAACAATTGTAACTCCTGGTGAAGGATGGTGCAATTGAATTTTCGGATCCCCTTGAGTACCTCATTGGTAACAGTATAATCAAACTGCAACTCATAGGGAATCTCCACCTGTTTTCTGATGATGGGTGTCAACTGCAAAGCCATGCCTGCGGCACTCTTGTAGGCATTGATCAATCCCGGCACCCCCAACAAGGTTCCACCAAAATACCTGACCACGATTACCGCAGTATTTGTCAAACCCCTGCTGTCTATTTGTCCAAGTATCGGTCTGCCCGCCGATCCGGAAGGTTCTCCTGCATCTGAGGCCCTGAAAATCATACCATCCCCCCCTATCCGATAGGCAAAACAATGGTGGGAAGCCTTGGGATGCTCCTTTTTTGTTTCTGCAAGAAATTGTTTGAAAGCTTCAATTGAATTCACAGCAGCTGCAACCGCAATGAATTTGCTGCCCCTGTCATCGAAACTGGCAGTAGCCTTCTGTTCAATGGTTTGAAAATAATTGGGGTCCGCTGGAAACATCATTGCGAAGGTAAGTGCTGAGAAATAAAAAAGTTTTATCATTTTCATGAACAGGAATGCCATGCATCCTTTTGATGGCCGATCTTTTGTTCTACTTTTGACTTGATGCATATCAGAGAGGCATATCAGGACATCCGAACTGCTTTGAGCGGACTTTATGAAAGCCGTGAGGCTGCTGTCATGGCAGACATGGTGATGGAGGAAATCACCGGATGGAATCGCAGTGCTCGCCTGGTGCATTTTGACCATGAAATGAATGAGGAGCAGTTGACAACCATGGAAAACTGCAAAAAAGAATTGCTGAACGGAAGACCCATTCAATATGTATTGGGACATGCCTGGTTTTGTGACATGCGGTTTCGGGTGGATGAAAGGGCATTGATCCCTCGACCTGAAACAGCGGAACTGATCCACCTGATCAAATCATTGTATCAAGACATGCCGGTACGCAACCATTATACCATCCGCGCACTGGACATTGGAACAGGTACCGGCTGTATTGCCATCAGCCTAAAGAAATATTTTCCCGAGTGGGAAGTTTGGTCGCTCGATAAAAGCCAGGCCGCGTTGGAGCTGGCCAAACAAAATGCAGTTTTGTTGGATGCAGCAGTTCATTTTGAAGCGTATGATATTTTGAATGATTCCAGGTCCACCAATTGGAAAAGCTTTGACCTGATCGTTAGCAACCCACCCTATATTCCTGCAGCCGAGAGCCGACAAATGGCCAAACATGTATTGGAGCACGAACCGCACCTGGCTCTTTTCACCACCAATGAAAATCCCCTGGAATTTTACGAAGCCATCCTTGATTTTGGAGACCTGCATTTGTTGCGAGGAGGCATGATGTTCTTTGAAACCCACATGGATTATGCGGAGGATGTTGCTAAACTGATGGAGGAACATGACTTCACCGAAGTGACCATCCATAAAGACATGCAGGGGAAAGACAGGATGGTATATGGAACCAGGGGTGGTTCCTCCCTCTGATCATTGCTTTTCAACTGACAAAACTGTTCTGGCACCCAGTTCCTTGGCTACTTTCATCACCCTCACTACTGCATCAATCTCAACCGTTTTATCCGCGTTGATAACGATAGTCGGTATTGCTGTTTTTTCTTTCAGGATGATAGGTTGCAAAAGCGCTTTCAGGGAATCAAAGGCTACAGCCGTTGTGCCAACATAGAATTGCTTGTTGGCATCGATGGAGACCACTACATTTTGCTTGGCTTTGGTATCTCCTTGTGACTTGGGTTGGGACAACTTGATCACATTGGGATTGGCCAGCGTAGATACAATGAGGAAAAACATCAGAAGAATGAACAGGATGTCGTTCAAGGCTTCTGTGAAAACTTCGGTCTCTCCCCTATTTGACTTTCTTATCTGCATCAAATATTCTTGTTGGCTGGGTCCTGAATGATATCCAGAAAATCGGTTGCGGCAACTTCCATCTTGTTGGCTGTCTTATCGATCTGTGTGTGCAAATAACTATACCCCAGGAATGACAACAATCCGATCACCAATCCAGTGATGGAAGTAACCAACTTGACATACAGGCCACCCGCAATCGTATTCAATACAAACTCTCCGGTTGTGTTGATGTCAAAAAACAACTGCATCAATCCTGCCAATGTTCCCACAAAACCAAATATGGGTGCAGCCCTTGAGATCACACTCAATACACTCAGGTTTCTTTCCAGGTTGTACATTTCCAACCTTGCTACACTCTCCATGCTTCGTTCAATGGCATCAATGGGTTTGCCGATCCTTTGCACGCCCTTGTCGATGATCCTCGCAACAGGATTATCCGTATTCCTTGTCATGGACCTGGCAGCAGTGACATTGCCGCTGGCAATATGATCGCGGATGATCCGCATGAAATTATCATCGATCTTTCCTGCTTTTTTGATCGCGATATACCGCTCAAAGAAAAAGAAGACGGCCAATATGAACAACAATCCCAAGGGTATCATCAGCGCCCCACCGGACTGCAGCATATCGAAAAGATTCATGGCTTTGGACATGGTTCAATGCTTTTAACGCAACATGAAGTTGCCATTTTTTTTTCTAAAATCCTGCTAAAGTTATCCCACTGCAGCTCCTTCCCATTGCTGGAGCAGGTTCACCAGAACAGCTGTTGCTTTTTCCATGTCCTGCACACTCACGAATTCCTGCTTGGAATGCAGTGCCATCTCGCCCGTGAAAAGATTGGGAC
>RFVQ01000178.1 GCA_009922495.1 Chitinophagia bacterium | reverse complement strand
ATGGGAAGGGTTTGCGTGAAAGTAATACAAACCATGGATTTGCAGAAGCAAAGAACTGAACTAACTTTGCACAAATATGTTTGCATAACATGTCGGTCAACGTAGCGCAATACAAACATCTTCTACAGGAGTTAAAGCCATCCGGAACCACCCTGATTGCTGTGTCCAAAACCAAGCCCAATGAGGATCTCTTGGGTTTGTATGCCGAGGGACAAAAAGATTTTGGCGAAAACTATGTGCAGGAGCTGATGGCAAAGGCAGAAGCCTTACCCAAAGACATTCGCTGGCACTTTATCGGTCACCTTCAGTCAAACAAAATCAAATACATAGCTTCTTTTGTCCACCTGATCCATGGGGTTGATAGCATGAAGTTGCTGGAGGCCATCAACAAGGAAGGAAAGAAGATCGATCGAAAAATCAACTGCCTTTTGCAGGTTCATATCGCACAGGAAGAAACCAAATTTGGATTCGATCTGCAGGAAGCACTAGCGGCCGCACAGACAATATTTCAGGGAGAGCCATTAAGTCATGTTGTTGTATGCGGACTCATGGGAATGGCATCCTTCTCGGAGGATGAAGAACAGGTGAGAAAAGAGTTCCAGGCTTTGAAAAGCTTGTTTGACAAAATCAAAAATCTCGAGGGTGCTCCAGCAACGTTTGATACCTTGTCCATGGGCATGAGCGGAGATTATCGAATGGCGATTGAAGAGGGAAGCAATATGGTGCGGGTTGGATCGCTCCTGTTCGGTGCAAGGAATTACCCCAATGCCTGAGTCTTAAGTTCTTCAAGTTTTAGTAACTTTAACCTCCGCCTCACCATTAATATCCATCATCTACATATCAACATCATTCACCCATCATTATCTCCCCATGAAAAAAATATTTGTCCTGATCCTGGCATTGGTCTCCATTCAATCTTTTGCACAAAGCCCCTGGCTAACGGTCATCGATACAAAGGCAAAAGCCATACAACCGAAATTGGTCGAATGGAGAAGGCATATTCACCAAAACCCTGAGTTGGGCAACCGAGAGGTCAAGACACAACAATACATTGCCAACCATCTCAGGAGCTTGGGAATTGAAGTGAAGTTGCTGGCCAAGACAGGCGTGTTGGGGGTATTGGTAGGAGGAAAACCCGGCCCAGTCATTGCCCTTCGTGCTGATATCGATGGCCTCCCCGTAAAGGAAAGAGTGGATGTTCCTTACAAGTCAAACGCGATCGCAGAGTACCAGGGCAATCAGGTGCCCGTGATGCATGCATGCGGACATGATACCCATACTTCCATCCTCATGGGAACAGCAGAGGTACTGGCTTCCATGAAAAAAGACATTGCCGGAACTGTCAAATTTTTCTTCCAGCCCGCTGAGGAAGGTCCGCCTGCAGATGAAGAGGGTGGTGCACCCCTGATGATCAAAGAAGGGGTGATGGACAATCCCAAGGTGGATGCGGTATTCGGATTGCACATCGCTTCATCGCTCGAGATCGGCAAAATCAAGTACAAGAGTGGATCCATGATGGCTTCTTCCGATTGGTTCACCATCAAGATCAAGGGCAAGCAGACCCATGGCTCAACACCCTGGACCGGCATCGACCCAATTGTGGTGGGCACCCAGATCATCAACAACCTGCAAACCATTGTCAGCCGCCAGGAAGACCTTACCATTGCTCCCGTGGTCATCACCGTAGGCAAGTTCCACAGTGGTGTGCGCGCCAACATCATCCCTGAAACAGCTGAGCTGGAAGGAACCATTCGTACGCTTGACAGCAAAATGCAGAAGGACGTGCATGAGAAAATGAGGCTGGTGGCCAAAAAAGTAGGAGAGGCCTGGGGTGCGGAAGTAGACATCAACATCGAAACCAAAACATTGGTTACCTACAACGATCCTGCATTGGTAGCGGCCATGGTGCCCTCCTTGGAAAAAGCGGCGGGCAAAGACAATGTAACACCGGGTATCTGGACCACAGGCGCAGAGGATTTCTCCTTCTTTGGCGAAAAAGCACCGGCTTTCTTCTTCAACCTGGGTGGTATGCCAAAGGGCATCGATCCTGCCAAAGCAGCTCCGCATCATACACCGGACTTCTATATTGACGATAGCATGCTGGATGTAGGGGTAAAAGCTTTCTGCAACATTGTATTCGACTTTGCAACCAAGAAGAAATGAATTGACCTGCGGCCCAAGGGTCCACAATAATTTGTAACTTTGCGCCCTTATGATCAGCGCACGCAACATCACCCTGGCCTATGGCAAGAGGGTACTATTCGACGAAGTAAACATCAATTTCATCAAGGGAAACTGTTATGGTGTTATCGGTGCCAATGGTGCCGGTAAAAGTACCTTTCTCAAGATCCTCAGTGGGGAGATCGAACCCAACAGGGGCACTGTAGAGATCACCCCTGGAGAAAGGATGGCGGTATTGAACCAGAACCAGTTCCAGTTTGATGAACAAACAGTATTGAATACCGTATTGATGGGCCACAAGAAAATGTGGGAAGTGGCCCAGGAACGCGAAACCATCTATGCCAAGGAAGATTTTTCTGAAGAAGATGGTATCCGTGCGGGTGAGTTGGAAGCTGAGTTCGGTGAGATGGGTGGGTATACAGCCGAAAGTGATGCAGCCACTTTTTTGAGTGATCTCGGCGTGAAAGAAGCCTTTCACCAGACCTTGATGAAGGACATGCCTTCCAACATGAAAGTAAGGGTATTGTTGGCGCAGGCATTGTTTGGAAATCCTGATATCTTGTTGCTGGACGAGCCTACCAATGGATTGGACATTGAAACAATCGGGTGGCTGGAGAATTTCCTGGCAGACTATGAGAACATTGTCTTGGTCGTGAGCCACGATCGTCACTTCCTGGATGCGGTTTGTACGCATGTGGCGGATGTGGATCGCCAAAAAATAAAGGTCTTTACCGGTAACTATACTTTCTGGTATGAGTCGTCTCAATTGATGGCCCGCCAGATAAACGACAAGAATAAGAAAATGGAGGAGAAGCGTCAGGCATTGCTTGACTTCATTGCCCGGTTCAGTGCAAACGCTTCCAAGTCTAAGCAGGCAACCTCCCGGAAGAAAGCCTTGGAGAAACTTACCATTGAAGAAATTGAACCTTCCAACAGAAAATATCCCGGCATCATTTTTCAGCCATTGCGAGAGGTAGGCAATCAGATCCTTTCCGTGGAAGGATTGTCCAAGTCTGTCGATGGAAGAACACTGTTTGATAAACTTAATTTTTCTGTCAGCAAAGGCGACAAGATCGCTTTTGTCAGCAAGGACCCCTTGGCTGTTACCTCATTCTTTGAAATCATCAATGGTGAGATGCAGCCGGATGGAGGAAAATTTGAATGGGGAACTACCATCACCAAATCCTACCTGCCATTGGAGAACAGTCAGTTTTTCCAGGAAGACCTGGGATTGTTGGACTGGCTTCGACAATTTGTACCGCCACATGTGACGGATGCGGATGAGCCTTTCCTAAGAGGGTTTTTGGGTAAGATGTTGTTCAGCGGGGATGATATCATGAAAAAAACCAAGGTGCTCAGTGGTGGTGAGAAAGTTCGCTGCATGGTGAGCCGCATGATGCTCCAAAATCCCAATTCTGTAATTTTGGACCAACCCACCAACCACCTGGACCTGGAAAGCATTCAGAGTTTCAACGAAGGTTGTATCAACTTCCCGGGGATCGTGCTGCTTACTTCGCATGATCATACCTTCATGCAAACCGTGGCCAATAGGATCATCGAATTGACTCCCAAGGGTGCGATTGATCGTCTCATGACCTTTGATGAATACCTGGAAGACAAAAGAGTGGCTGAGTTGAGAATGGAAATGTATCCTGAATAGGATATGCATTATTCAATCCACTGACCAGCATCATTTTTACCGGCAAATTGTATGGGCAATTTTGGGAAAACCATTCCCATGCAACATGCAGAATCTTCCTCCAAGCAATCAGAACATTTTGAGTGGCTCAATGCCATTGAATTCTACCAATCCTATCTTGACATCATGGAGCAGCGGCTTTGCAACATCTCCCAAAACAATGGAAATGTTGACAAACAAAAATTGGCTGCATACAGTGACATGCTGGATTACCTGAAAGAGCGGATTCATGAATTGCAAATCCAAGTGAACAGCCATCTTACAGAATTGGAAGAAGGAGAGGAGGATGA
>RFVQ01000177.1 GCA_009922495.1 Chitinophagia bacterium | reverse complement strand
AATTGCTCCAAAGGCAAGGGACTGCGGGTGGCATCGGTGTGAATTTCAGGGCGTAAGTCGCGCAGGGTCGTGGATCGGTTCATGGTTTTGGTTGAGAGGTAGGGGCTATCGCATAGGAAACAATCGAAGGCAGAAATTGTAAGATTTTCTCCTCGATTTTGCGATGTTGGGATCGCGCGGCAACAAAAAAGGCCCTTGCGGGCCCTTCTTGCACTGGAATTGATAGCTTACAGGTTTTGGGATGGTTACTGCACGTAAATTTCGCGGGGATGGGCGCCGCCAAAGACCACCTTGGTAACGTTGCAAAGCCAAACGAAGGGCACTTCTGCGACGCTGGTGGCGTAGGTGGCGCCCCACTGGTTGTGGTGGATCATCCGCAAATGAAATCGCGCAACAGCGGGCTCCATGTTAGAGAAAGTGAGCATCACCCTCGGTTGGCCATCGCTCAGGTAATCGAGCATGGTGTCGGCCCCCGAAACCATCGCCAAATCGCCCTTGGTTCCCAGTCCTTGTTCTATGAAAGCCGGAAAATCAATGTACCAGCCGGTGTTGTCCTTGTAAAAATCAAACGTGTGCGTCTGTGGACGCATGAATGTGGTGTTTTTTCTCTGTGTAGCGGTCATGAGTTGGTCTCCTTTCGTGATTCAAAATTCGCCCCTTGGAAGGGTGGGTCACGAAATTGACAACCTTGCCAACGATGTTCATAAGAAATAGGTAAAATCCGTCGGAACAGCCTTGGTGTCATCATGCATGGCAAAGTCAAGTTCTCGAAAGGACAAATGGACATGCGTTTTACCGAAGCTGAATATCAATTGATGTCGGCCGATGCGTATGTCGGGATGCTTGCCAATATATCCGCCACCCAATGTGCTCATCCCTATGCCGCATCTGGCTTGTATGTCGAAATAGTGGATTTCTGCCGCGCAGTGAAAAGATCTGCCTGTCATTTCACTGTAAATTGTCATTTGAAAATCAACCCCTTTCCATTGAAATTTTATGGGTATCTCAATGTGTTCATACTTCAAAAGGGTTTCCCATGAAATCATGAAATAGCCATCGCCCATTGATAATTTGTATTTTGGGTTCTGAAAGCAGATTTTGTGTGCGGTGCAGTGGTAGTTCGCTTGGTAAGGGCTGGTTGTTAATTCGTCCAAACTATCTTCGTATCCCGGTTCAAGAAACCCTTCGAAAAGCATGCGTTGCCATCGGAGATAATCGTTGTGGTTGGGTTCGCTGGATCCCCAAGTCGTGCCACCTTCTCGTGTGGTTGGATTGTAGCTGATGTAATCGTTGGGCGACATTATACCTTGTAAATAGTCCTCTGTTTCCGCTGAGGTTTCCAATTTTTTCAGGGCTTTCACATCGCGAGATGCTTTTACGGGCAAGTGAATCATATTGCACTCATCGTATTGCAATTCGGGGAATTCACACGCGTACATTTGATTGATAAATGCTTCTACTTCACGTTTGTTGTATTCAATCAGCGATTTGAAATAATAGACTTTTAGCCAGATTTTTCGGTTTTGAAAACGGTAAATGACCGTGAAAAATCCAAATCGTTCCAGATACAATTGGCCCAGTTTGGTGAATAGTTCTTCATTGATTTTGTTGAGCGATGTGCTCAATGGTTTGTTAAGCAAATCTGCATAACGGCCCAGTGTAGGTGTTGAATAATGTGTTTCCATGGCGATTTTGTTTTCGCATCAAGGAAAATAGAGAAGGGGGATTGGCGCTTTATTGTGACCAGAATGTCCTCATCCATTTTACCACCGTGGTCTCGCGACTCGGTTGGTACCCATTGAAGGGTTCTTGATGTTGTTACTGCAAAGATAATTAAAAACTCGTTGTTATACAATGAGTTGAATCTGTGATATTTTGGTTTCTGGTTTGCAACTGAAGGCTGTGCGCCATTCAATTTGCGATTTTCGAATACAGTCGGGTTCTTTGCCGTCACAATCCCGTAAACATGTTGGAAACTGTATTGCAATTTCGATTTATCGTAAAATCGGGCAGGCTAATCATTGCCGATCCCAGTGTCTTCGAAGACACCAATAATGCCGTCAAATTGAACAATGTGCGCAAGGGTATTTGGATGGTCCATTTTACTTTCGATACATTGGGTTATTTGGAGCGTGTTATCGCCCGACATGAAAAGGCCAGCATTCTTCTTGCCCGCCAAACAACGAAAGAGGTGGAGGTGTTTTCAGGTCAGATTGGACTGTTTGATGCTGCGGTGTATAGGAAAGACGATTTGGTAATTGGAATGCCGCTGGAGCCATACGAAACCCAAAACAAAGGAGATTTGTGGTACTGCGCGATGTGCCACATCACCAACCATGCGCCCCAGGGGTGTGGAACCTTTGGATTCGGTGTCGTCGGCGACACCATTTCCACTTCGCACAGGGTGGTGTCAAAAAAGAGTTGGGACGGAGAATGTGTGGAGGTTGAAGTCATGAAATCCATTGGAACATAACTTAATCGTTAATTAACGATATATAATTATCAAGCAATTTGATTTCCAACGCATTGGCGATCCTCCATTCAGGACTTACGTTTCAATGTGGAAACGGTTTCGGCATCTGAACAAACCTGCTTCGATTTTCCGTACTTTTGATTATTCGCCAATAGCCATGTCGATCATCGCCCTCTACGTTCAAAAAGGAGAAACGCCTTACCGCAAGTTCTTCCAAGACAACCTCTATGCATTGCAGCTGGGGTTTCAACGTCGTGGGCTCAATTTGGTCTTCTTGCCAGCCATCACCCAGCACCAAAACCCCAATTTTACTGAAGGGTTGCGCCAATACTTGGAGGTGTATTACCCGAGTTTTCGCAAACTCACGGCAGTGCAGCAGCAACAAGCGCTGTTCATTGTGGCGTCTACCTCCTCGGAGCAAGAAGTCTATCAACAGCTCGATGATTTGTTCGGCCTCAACCTGCAAGAAGGCGCCTTCCTGTTTTACCTCAAGCCGGGTCATTTTGAGTTTGAGCGATTGCCATCCAATGTAGAACCCGCTGAGGCACTGTCTGATTTTTTGCAGTTTCGGAGGGATGAACATGTGTCGGCATCCATCAGAAAATCGCGCCTGCAACTCGATCCGTTACACTTGGAAGAGTTCATGGAGTCGCAGGACTGGGATCCAAAAAAGAGTCTTTTACAGTTCGATTTTACCGAATTGGTTGAGTCCAAGTCCGACCCCGATTTGGCATCTTCCAAGTCGGAGCCCGATTCGGTTGTGGAAGCCTTGCAGCGGGTGGTTCGGAACGACAAAGCCATCATCTCTCCAGAAATGCAACGATTGTTTGATACGGTGAATGCTTTGCAGTTGGATCGGGGTATGCGGGAACTGTTGGATATCACCTTGGGTAGATACGGCGAAATGCTGGGCCACAGCGATGGCGGTCTAAGTAAATTGTTGCAATTGGATCAGCCCATGCGCTTGTTACAGCCACTGGAGGTAATTCGATTCGATGCCGATGGCAAACTCTTTCTGGGCAATCAACGGGTGAAAATGAACCCGATTTGCAGGACGGTTTACCGACTTTTTTTCAATCACCCCGAAGGCATCGATTTGCCGTCGCTGAGCGATTATCGCGATGAATTGCTGTCGATTTACGTGAACATGGCCACCCACACCAACCGCGAGTTGTTGGAGAAGCGCATCCAATTGATTTGCGATCCCCGGGAGAATAGCATCAATGAGAAACTGTCGACCATCAACCGAATTTTTGAGGATTTGCTGGGCGAAGAGGTTTGCGTGCCTTACCAAATTTTGGGCATCCGCGGCGGACCCAAAAAGATCAATTTGCGCCCCGAGTTTAGGGGGGGATAACCACGGATTTGTTGTAACTTTGGTTTATGGATGCGAAGAATCTGTATATCATCGCAGGATGCAATGGCGCAGGAAAGACTACGGCATCTTTTACCATTTTACCTTCGATCTTGGATTGCAGAGAGTTTGTCAATGCCGATGAAATAGCCAAGGGTTTGTCCCCGTTTCAACCTGAATTGGTGTCGTTCGAGGCAGGTAGAATTATGCTTCATCGCATCGAGGAGTTGGTTAGGTCGGGAGAGGATTTTGCTTTTGAAACCACTTTGGCAAGTAAGATTTACAAGGGTAGAATTCGAGCGGCACAAGCGCAAGGTTATCGCGTTATTCTACTTTTTTTCTGGCTGCGCGATGCGGAATTGGCAAAATTGATAACAATAACAGGTCATCAGCTGTATTTTGATGAAAGATTAACCTTCATTCATGACTTAAG
>RFVQ01000176.1 GCA_009922495.1 Chitinophagia bacterium | reverse complement strand
TCACACAATATCAATGGAATGCGCGACAACCGCTATGGCAGCTGGCAAGGCAAATACCTGGCCAACTTCAAAAGAGGTTCAGGTGACTTCATGGGTGTTGCCGGTGGCTTGAATGATAATTCTTCTATCCCTGGCCCCATCGATGCATTTTATCCCAATGGATTTGGCATTTACAACATGTCCGGTAACGTGAACGAATGGGTGGCTGATATCTTCAGGCCGCTGAGCAGCAAGGATGTTGATGAACTGAATCCTTTCAGGGGAAATGTATTCACCAAACCAAGAATGGTCAATGGTGAATTCCAAAGAGACAACCAAGGCAGGGTGATCATGGATACCCTTACAGATGCAGAAGCAAGCAAGAAAGGAAATGAGTTGAGAAGAAACTATCAAAAAGGAAATGTGGTCAATTTCCTGGATGGTGACTCTTCTTCTAATGTAAACTATGGTTATGGCATCACAACACTGGTAAGTGATAAATCCCGTGTTTACAAAGGAGGCAGCTGGGATGATATGGCTTATTGGCTGAGCCCCGGCGCGAGAAGACACCTCGAAGAAGATCAATCAACAGCAACCATCGGTTTCCGCTGTGCCATGGATCGCTTTGGCAGCCAGGAAGGCAATGGCTTGAAGAATGGTTTGTACTTCAGCAACAGACGCCAAAATACAAGAAAAAAATAAAATAAATTAAACAGCATTGAAAGCCTCCTTCACGGAGGCTTTTTTGTTATATTTATCATAATGAACCTTACCTTCCTATTTGTAATCATTGCAATAATCATTATCCTCTTCAGAAGAAAGATGAAGAGAAATAAAGAGAACCAAGAATAAATTCAGTTATCCCCCTCACGTATCTTTGCAATATGGATATGCAAAGGCTCTACTCGTTTTATCAAAAACATCCAAAAGTTCAAACGGATACCAGAAAGATCCAGCCAGGTGAATTCTTTTTTGCGTTAAAGGGTCCTAATTTCAATGGCAACCAATATGCCCTCAAAGCATTGGAAATGGGAGCGGCAGGAGTTGTGGTAGATGAACCCATTGAAGGAGAGGGTGAGCATATTTTTAGGGTAGACGATGTGCTGACAACCCTTCAGCAACTGGCACTGCACCACCGCCAGCAATTCAAGATTCCATTTATTGCTATCACAGGCAGCAATGGCAAGACCACCACAAAAGAACTGATACACGCAGTGCTGTCCAGTACCTATCGCACCTACACAACAAAAGGAAACCTCAACAACCACATCGGCATACCCCTCACCCTTCTTTCCATTGGCCTGGATGCTGAAATGGCCATTGTGGAAATGGGTGCCAATCACCAGAAAGAAATTGAAGCATACTGTAAAATTGCCTTGCCCACACACGGACTCATCACCAATTGTGGGAAAGCGCATATGGAAGGATTTGGCGGGGTGATGGGCGTCCGAAAAGGGAAAGGCGAGCTCTATGACTACTTGGGATTGTCAGATGGCACTGTATTTCTGAACAGTGAGCTGGATTATTTGCTGGAGATGAGCCAGCGGATCAAAAACAAGATTTTTTATGGCAACAAAAAGGGGAACTTCAACGCAGCTGTATTGCAGTCGGAACCCTTGCTGACCCTTGAAGTTAGCCGACTCGACTGGGGACTGCATCACCTGCATACAAATCTTGTGGGGGCTTATAATTTACCGAACATTGAAGCTGCGATTTGCATTGGCGATCATTTCAACATCCCTTTCATCAAGATTGCACAGGCGATTGCAACCTATGTACCGGATAATGCCCGCTCACAATTGATCAAAAAGGATGGCAATGATATTATTCTCGATGCCTACAATGCCAATCCCAGCAGCATGCAAGTGGCCATTGAAAATTTTGCAAACCAATCCTCCAACAACAAATTTCTTTTTCTTGGGGGCATGATGGAATTGGGGGAAGATTCGGTCAAAGAACACCAGGCCATCGTTGACCTGCTGATCCAAAAGCGACTGAACAAGGTGACCTTGGTGGGGGGCGATTTTGAAAAGACAACCCACCCTTTCCAATTTTTTCGACAGGTAGATGAAGCAAAGGCATGGCTAGCCGAAAACAAACCCCATGATGCCCTGCTGTTGATCAAAGGCTCCAGAAGCACCCGAATGGAAAAATTGATGGATGCACTCTGATATGCGACAAAAATCACATTGCAATACCCAACATCCCATTACCTTGCACAAAAATTGATCATGGCAGGCATCAAAGATGGCTATCTCTACAGCGTATTGAACAACAAATGCCCCCGTTGCCGCAAGGGAAATATTTTCTATTCCCGAAATGCGTATAAGTTCGGAGAGTTCACCCGGATGAATGAAAATTGTCCGGTATGCGGTCAACCAACGGAGATCGAAGTTGGATTCTATTATGGTACAGGGTATGTCAGCTACGCACTAACCGTTGCTTTTAGCGTGGCCACCTTTATTGCCTGGTGGGTATTGATTGGCTTTTCCCTGGACGATACCCGTTTCTTTTGGTGGATGGGCACCAATGCAGTACTCATGGTCCTCATGCAACCCCTTTTCATGCGGTTGTCCCGCAGTATATGGCTCTCCTGGTTTGTCACATATGAAAAGGATTGGGAAAAGAATCCCTTGCAAGAACCCGAGCGCATCATACCCGGCCAGGAGAACTTTTGAATGGCGCAAATGCGTTACCTTAGAGGCTCAACATCCCTTAACAACATGAAAAAGATCCTCTGTTTCTCCGTATTGCTTTTTGCCGTTTTTCAGGTACATGCACAAGAAAAATTCACCATCAAGGGTGACGTCAGCAAGGTTTCAATGCCCATCGCCAAAGTTTACCTGAATTATTACGCAGATGGCAAGTCAACCATGGACAGCTCGGATGTGGTAGATGGCAAATACAGTTTCTCTGGTAGTCTCGGAGACCCACTGATGGCCTCACTGAGGGCCAAATACCAGGAAGATCCCAATGCCAAGACCATCAGGGCCATTTCCTACAACAGAGATATCAAGCAGTTATTCATTGAGAATGCCAAGATCAGTGTTGTTAGCACCGACTCTTTTGCCAATGCAACCATCAAAGGTTCCAAATCGCATGCAGAATTTGTGAAGTGGGACAACCTGATGAAACCTGAAAATCAAAAAGGGGGCGAACTCAACAAGGAGTACAGTGAATTGTACAAGAAAAAAGACCAGGCTGGCATGGACAGAATTGAAGCTGAATTTGACAAGCTAACTGCCAGCAAGAATGTAAAAAACAAACAATACCTGGCCGAAAATCCTTCTTCGCCAATTGCGATGTTCATCTTCAGACAATGGGCAGGATATGATATCAACGCCGATGAAGCTGAACCCATTTTTCTCTCTCTTTCTGAGAAGCTAAGATCAGGACCTGCAGGTAAGGAAATGGCAGAAAAAATTGAGATTGCCAAGAAAACCGGTGTTGGCAGAATGGCCATGGACTTCACACAGAATGATACCTTGGGAAATCCTGTTTCCCTTTCTTCTTTCAAAGGCAAACATGTGTTGATCGACTTCTGGGCATCCTGGTGTGGTCCCTGCAGACAGGAGAATCCCAATGTGGTCAAGGCATTCAACAACTACAAAGACAAAGGTTTTACGGTTCTGGGAGTTTCCCTGGATCAACCCAATGCAAAGGACAAATGGATGAAAGCCATCCATGACGATAAACTGACCTGGACCCATGTTTCCGACCTCAAATACTGGAAAAACGAAGTAGCAGTTCAATACGGTATCCAGGCCATCCCACAAAACTACCTGATCGATCCTCAGGGTAAGATCATTGGCAAGAACCTGAGAGGTGAGGCCCTGAATAAAAAGTTGGAAGAGCTTTTTAAATAAGGTTCTGCAATCCACAGCAATTAAAGCGCACATGCAAAGCATGGCGCTTTTTTTATTTTTCAGCATTGATGACCAGTGGAGTCACGGATGCTGATGGCCATTCCTCAAATTCTCCCCATAATTCCCGATCTTTGCCCCGCAAAAACAACCACTATGGGCAAATACAAAGCAGGCGTTCTTTTTGGAGATGATCTCAAGGCGCTGTACCAAGATGCAAAAGACAACCAATTCGCCATGCCGGCCGTCAACACTACCGGTACAGATACCATCAATGCCACCCTGGAAGCAGCAGCGGCAGTAAACTCACCTGTTATCATACAATTCTCTAATGGAGGAGCTCAGTTCATCGCCGGAAAGGGAATGCCGAACGATAAACTACAAGCCAATATATCCGGAGCCATCTCCGGAGCCCTGCACATCCACAATGTGGCCCAATACTATGGCGTACCGGTTGTATTGCATACCGACCATGCCGCCAAAAAATGGCTCCCCTGGATCAGTGCCCT
>RFVQ01000175.1 GCA_009922495.1 Chitinophagia bacterium | reverse complement strand
TATGCGCATTACCATACCGGTGGTGTGCCGGGCAGGAATGAGATCAACGAAACCCAGGAGTTGAACTATCCCGCCATCATGAAAGCCATTGTGGCCACGGGCTTCAAAGGTTTTGTGGCACAGGAGTTCATCCCCACCTGGCCCGACAAACTCGCCGCACTGAAACAGGGCGTGACGATTTGTGATGTATGATGGGGTTTAGAAGTTGAACAACCTCTATGAAAAGAAGAAAATTCATTGTCAATAGCTCACTGGGCATAATGGCTACCCTGCCGGCTTTGGATCAACTGGCTGCATTGGATCTCCCTTATTTTACAACCGGAATTAAAATTGGAGAAGTGGGATCAACCTCTGCGGTTGTTTGGGCGAGGTTGACCAAAGAGCCTATCAGGGTGCCTGATCGAGGTAAGCTGCCTAAATTCCTGTATCTCGATGAAGCAAACAACGAATGGCATGATATCCCCTATTTCAAATCGAAATACAAGGAAGACAGACCCGATCGAAAAGTAAAGATCATCATGCCAGAAGGATCCATGGTTGACAACCTGGATGGCGCGGTTCCGGGAAAAAGGGGATCCATCCATATCCAATACCGAATAAAAGATTCCTCTACCTGGCAAAAAACAAAGGCCATTGAAGTTGACGAGAGTACCGACTTCACCTGTCAGTTTCTTCTTGAAAACCTATCACCCAATACGCCCTATGAAATAAATATCATTGGAAAAAAGAATCAGGCCTCTCAAGAAATATCAGGCAGTTTCAAAACTGCGGCCCATATAGAAGATGCAATTCCTGTGAACTTCATGGTGACGACTTGCCATGAGTATAACGACAGGGATTTGCCGGGCGATGCCGGCTTCAAGATCTTTCAGGAAATGGAAAAGCTGAAGCCCGACTTTCTTGTTCATACCGGCGATGTGTTGTACCACGATCATTATGCTAAAAACCTGGCCCTCGCCAGATGGAACTGGCAAAGGATGAACAGCCTTAGGGGAAACATTGGTTTTTACAGAAATACCCCTTGCTACTTCATGAAAGACGATCATGATTGCTGGATGAATGACTGTCACCCTGCATCCAATAATAAATTCATGGGGGAGTTTACGTTTCAACAGGGGGTGGAACTTTTTCGACAGCAGGTGCCATCAAGCGAAAAACCATACCGAACTTTTCAATGGGGCAAAGATGTGCAGATTTGGATGTTTGATGTGAGAGAATTCAGAAAGCCCAACGAAATGCCGGATGGACCAGATAAAACGATATGGGGTGCCGAACAAATCAATTGGTTCAAATGCACATACAAGGATTCAACAGCAACCTTTAAAGTTCTCATTTCTCCCACACCTATTCTTGGCCCTGATCGTCCTCAGAAAAAAGACAATCACTCCAATTCGAATTTTTCTTTTGAAGGAGACATGATCAGAAACTTCATTGCCGGCCATCCAAATACTTTTTTTGTATGTGGAGACAGACATTGGCAGTACGTTTCAAAACATGCGAAAACAGGAAGCTATGAATTTGCTTGTGGCCCTGCAAGCAATGAACATGCGGGGGGATGGAAAAAAGAAGACATCTACCCGGAACACGAATATTTAAACATTGTGGGGGGCTTTCTTAGAATTGAAGTGGGCAGAACAGAAACGAACCCGATAATCACGTTTTCACACTATAGCGTTGACGGAAAAATCCTGTTCCAAAAAAAGTTTATTGCTAATGGTTACCTAAATTCGTTACCATAAATCATTCATATGCCGGAAGCAAATGTATTTGACGCCATTGTAGTGGGATCGGGTATCAGCGGTGGATGGGCTGCAAAAGAGCTGACAGAAAAGGGTTTGAAAGTGATCATGCTCGAAAGAGGTGAGAACATCGAACACATCAAAGACTATGTGAACGCAACCAAAGATCCCTGGGAGTTCCCGCACCGCGGCGGCAGAACACAGGAGATGATCGAAAAATATCCGGTGCTCAAGCGTGACTATCCCCTGAGCGAAACCAACCTGAACTATTGGGTGAAGGACTGGGAATGTCCCTATACCGAAGTGAAGCGTTTCGACTGGTTCCGGGGCTATCACGTGGGTGGCCGCTCCCTCATGTGGGGCCGCCAAAGCTATCGCTGGAGCGATATTGACTTCGAAGCAAATGCCAAAGAGGGACTCGGTACAGATTGGCCGATCCGTTACAAGGACATCGCCCCCTGGTATGATTATGCTGAATCCTTCGCCGGCATCAGCGGATCCAAAGAAGGATTGAACGTACTGCCCGATGGCAAATTCCTTCCTCCGATGGAATTGACCTGCGTGGAGAAAGATGTGGCAGAAAGACTGAAAAAACATTATAACGGCAGCCGCCACCTCATCATCGGCCGTACTGCCAATATCACCCGCCCCCTTCCGGGCCGCACCCAGTGCCAGTTCCGCAACAAGTGCTCCCTGGGATGTCCTTTTGGCGGATACTTCAGTACACAATCCTCCACCTTGCCTGCAGCCATGAAAACAGGCAACCTCACCCTTCGTCCCTTCTCGATCGTTACAAAAGTTTTGTACGACAAGGACACACAACGTGCGATTGGTGTGGAAGTGCTCGATGCTGAAACCAACAAGACCTACGAATACAAAGCCAAGATTGTTTTCCTCAACGCCTCCACCCTCAACAGTACCTGGATCCTGTTGAACTCAGCAACAGATGTTTTCCCGGATGGATTGGGAAGCACCAGTGGTCAACTGGGGCACAACCTGATGGACCATCACCTGGGTGTTCGCATCAATGGACAGTTTGAGGGATATGAAGACAAATACTATTTCGGCCGCAGGCCCAATGGATTCTATATCCCACGTTTCCGCAACGTCAATGGCGACAAACGTGACTACCTTCGTGGCTTCGGTTACCAGGGACAGGGCAACCGCGAAAGCTGGAACCGCAACGTGGCTGAATTCAACATCGGTGTGGAACTGAAGGAAACCCTCACAGAACCCGGTTCATGGCAAGTGGGCATGGGTGGCTTTGGTGAGATCCTTCCTTACCATGAGAACAAAGTGACGCTCGACAAAACCAAGAAAGACAAGTGGGGATTGAATGTTTTGGCGATCGATTGCGAACTGAAAGAGAACGAACTGAAGATGAGAAAGGATATGCTGGCCGATGGCATTGAAATGCTGGAAGCGGCTGGTGTAAAAAATGTCAAGGGCAAAGACGGCGACGGTACACCTGGTCGCGGTATCCACGAAATGGGCACTGCGCGCATGGGTACCGATCCCAAGAATTCCGTCCTCAACAAATTCAACCAGGTATGGGATGCGAAAAATGTATTTGTCACCGATGGTGCCTGTATGACATCCGCCTCCTGTGTCAACCCTTCGCTCACCTATATGGCACTGACTGCACGTGCGGTTGATTTTGCTGTGAGCGAACTGAAGAAAGGAAATCTGTAATGGGTTGTTGGTTGTAAGTTGTGGGTTCGTTGTATTTTTGCAACATGCTAAAAAGCACGCTCATCAAGGCTGCAAAAGCCTCCGGTGCATTGATCGCCGAAAAGATCAACGGAAAATTCTCTATTGAAAAAAAAGCGGGACCCAATGATCTGGTCACGGAAGTCGACAAGGCTTCAGAAGCACTGATCATGGACATCATCCGACAGGATTTTCCCGACCATTTCATCCTCAGCGAAGAGATCGGTGAAGTGAAAATGGATTCTTCTTACAAATGGATCATCGACCCCATTGATGGTACGGTCAATTTTGCCAATGGCATTCCGCTTTGCTGCGTCAGCATCGGTATTGAGCACGAAGGAGAAATGATCATGGGAGCCGTTTACAATCCCATGATGAATGAATTTTTCTTTGCGGAAAAGGGAAAGGGTGCCTTCCTGAATGATCAGCGCCTTTCCGTCAGCCAGCAAGACCAGGTGATCTATTCCTGCCTGGTTACCGGATTTCCCTATACCTACCTCGATATGGAAAACGGTCCACTCGATGTTTTCAGTCGCCTTATCCGCAAAGGCATTCCCGTCCGTCGCCTAGGGTCAGCCGCAATTGATCTCTGCTGGGTTGCAGCGGGAAGGTTCGATGGTTTCTATGAACACAAACTCAATGCATGGGACAGTGCCGCGGGATACCTGATGGTAGAAGAGGCTGGAGGAAAAGTAACAGGATTCAAAGGAGAAAAATACTCTCCTTATCAACCCCATATCATCGCCACCAACGGAAAGATCCATGAAGAACTCATCCGCTGGATCAACAACACCCATCAATAAGCCATCATGTCAAGAACAGAAATACAGGACTACGGAGAATTTGGATTGATTCATCACCTGACCAAGAACATCGAGCTGCAGAATGCTTCTTCCGTGCTGGGTGTAGGCGATGATGCTGCGGTGATCGATCATTTCGGAAA
>RFVQ01000174.1 GCA_009922495.1 Chitinophagia bacterium | reverse complement strand
GGAGCGAATGCTCTTGTAAATGTTCCCTTCTAAAGTATTCAACTCACATTTGGCATGGAACTCATCGAGGTCCATCGCACGAAACATAGCTTCAGAACCGTCGCTCAACAAAGCATTTACTTCCAGCAAATGTTCCCGCGTGCTTCTGTACACCACAGAGTTAGAACCACAAGAGTTATTGCCCACCATTCCGCCAATCATGGCACGGTTGGCGGTGGAGGTCTCAGGACCAAAAAACAAACCATGGGGTTTGAGGAAGAGATTCAATTCATCGCGGATCACTCCGGGCTGCACCCTTACCCATCCTTCTTCCTTGTTCAATTCCAGGATCTGGTTGAAATGTTTGGAAACATCCACCACAATACCATTGCCCACTACTTGTCCTGCCAACGAGGTTCCGGCGGTCCTTGGAATCAGGGAGGTGCGCTCCTTCGCCGCAAATGCGATCAGTTCCTTGAGGTCATTGATTGACTGGGGAATGGCCACTGCCAATGGCATCTCACGATAGGCCGAAGCATCTGTGGCATAGATGGTGCGCATGACTGGGTCGACATGCAGTTCACCCTCCAGTTTTTTGGCCAACAGTTTCAGCTTCTCCTTCATGATGGTATCCTTGGAGACGCAAATTTACCGATAATTCAGCGATCCGGGCTTACTTGACCTCGAGGATGGCACGCTGCAAAACGGGACTGGCTGCATTTACCGCTTGGGTACCGGGAGAAAGCACAGTAACCAGGCTTTCCTGGCGCTTGGCCTCTCCTTCGTAAGTGGAAGTGATCACCAACTTAAAAGGTGCTGGCGTAGAGATCTTGCTATGAAGAATAAGGTTGGGTTTGGGACCGTCTTTGTCCTCACCGGCAACCAGTGTTTCCAATACTTTACCGGTGGTATCTGCAACCTCCACCGTTAGGGCACCACTCTTGTCTTCTGCTAATTTTTGGAGGATCAGCGTCACTGCCGTTCCATTGGTCGAATCCAGGGTGGTCTTCTCCTGGAAGGTTATCCCCTGATCCGGTCTTTTCTGTTGTTTCGCAAAGATCCTTCCGAATTCTGCAACCGGCTCCAACACTTCTGTAACAGAAAGGATGATGAGCGTACCTACCACAACCAGCGAAACGATCAGTTCTTTTTGTATCGATCCGGTATTGCGATCACGCATATAGGTTTTGAGAGAAGCCCAGTTGTTGACAATATGAAAGATGGCAACCGTAATGAACAACAATCCAAAAATGGTATGCGTCATTTCTACAAAATGCGGCTTCTGCTTTACATAGAGCAAAAGACCTGTGGTGGCCAAGGTAAAAAATGCAAGAGAGATGCTGAGGCTGACAAGATTTTTCTTTTTCATCGTATAAAGGTTGTTCGGTCTCCGGCTTTTTCATAAAAACAGGATGATCCGGATGGTTAAATGTTCAACAATTTAGCCCTTTTTTTCTAACTTGATCGTCCATCATCCATTCTACAACTCATGAACAAGATCATTTTATTCTTTGCTTTTTCGATTGGATTTTTGTCTGCCCTTGCACAACCCCTCAACAGCAAGCAAATCGATTCACTGGTAGAACTATCCCTCAAAACATTCAACGTACCGGGCATTGCGGTAGGCGTGGTAAAGGATGGTAAACTGATCCATGCCAAAGGTTATGGTGTGGCCAATCTGGAAACCGGGAAAAAAGTAGATGAACATACCCTCTTTGGGATCGCTTCCAATTCAAAGGCATTTACCACAGCTGCCATCAGCATGCTGGTAGAAGAAGGGAAGATGAAATGGGATGATAAAGTCACAGACCATATACCCGGTTTCAAAATGTACGATCCTTATGTCACTGAAGCTTTCACGGTAAGGGACCTGGTTACCCATCGCAGTGGGCTGGGACTTGGAGCCGGTGATCTGATGATGTGGCCCGATGGAAGCAATTTCACCAGAGCAGACATCATCCACAACCTTCGTTACCTCAAGCCGGTATCTGCGTTCAGGACCAAGTATGATTACGACAACAACCTCTATATCGTTGCAGGAGAAGTGATCGCCAAAGTATCCGGAATGCCATGGGAGGATTTCATTGAACAACGCATCATGAAACCATTGGGCTTTCAAGCATCTGCCGCCTCATTGACAAGACTCAAAGACAAATCCAACATGATTCGTCCCCATGCACCGGTTGACGGAAAACTACAGGTGATCGACATTGCCTGGAGCGAAACAGCCAATGCAGCAGGCGGTATCTGGAGCAACATCAGCGACCTCAGCAAGTGGGTGATCCTGCAATTGAACCATGGCAAGTATGGAGAGGGCCTCAAAAAAAATCTGTTCAGCGAACCATTGCACGAAGAAATGTGGGCACCACAAACCATCATCCCCACCGGTACCCGTCCCCCTTACAATACCCATTTCAGTGCCTATGGATTGGGCTGGTTCCTCAGTGATATCAAGGGTTACAAGCAGGTTACGCATACAGGCGGACTGGCCGGTATTGTCACACAGGTAGTGCTGTTTCCGGAACTGAACCTGGGTATCATGGTGCTCACCAATCAGCAGTCCGGTGCGGCCTTCTCTGCCATCAGCAATTCCATCAAGGATGGTTATGTAGGCGTAGGCGGACAAAATTGGGTGAAGGCATATGCTGATCGAGAGAAACAGGGATTTGATGAAGCAGAAAAAGTCAAACAGAAACTGGCTGCTGATATAGCTGCAGAACAAAAAAAGCAGGGAGCGAATGTCAACCTTGAACCTTATTGGGGTACCTATCGTGATGCCTGGTTTGGAGACATAGTGCTTTCCATGAAAAATGGAAAACCCTGGATTGCCTCTCTTCGTTCACCCAAACTTGAGGGAGAATTGCTGGCCTATAAAGGAAATATCCTGATCGCCAAATGGACCGATCGAAGCATGGATGCGGATGCCTTCTTGTATTTCAGTCTGGATAAAAATGGGAAACCGAATGGCTTTACGATGGAGGCCATCTCGCCACTGACTGATTTCAGTTTTGATTTTCAGGACCTTGATCTCAAGCGCATCAAATGATGTCGAGAACCACCAAATGGTTATTGGTTGCATCCAGCCTCTGGTATTTTGGAGAAGGATTGTTTGGCCCTTTGTTTGCTGTATTCTCTGAAAAAGTGGGAGGTGACCTTCTCGACATCACCTGGGCCTGGGCACTTTATTTGATCATCACCGGTATTGCATATGTTGCCATCGGCAGGATCTTCAATCGATCCAAATGGAAATACCATTTGATCGTGGTCGGATATGGTTTGAATACGCTTTTCACTTTTGCCTATCTGTTGGTTGATGATACCACCAGTCTTTTGTTGGTGCAGGCCGGACTGGGATTGGCGGAAGCTATTTGCACACCATCCTGGGATGCGCTTTTTGCCTCCGATATGGAAGAGCAGGACAATACTTTTTTATGGGGGATTGCCAATGGACATACGCATTTTGTTTCGGGGGTAGCGATCGCTGTTGGCGGTCTGATCGCCTACCATTTCTCCTTTGAAACCTTGTTCATCCTGATGGGATGCATACAACTGATCGCCACCGTCATTCAGTACCGAATCATTTCAAATTCTTCACGCACCTGAAGCCCAGGTGATTGGCGGGAGATCTCCAGTCGCCCTTGCCCCTGGTACCCACCATGTACCGGGTGCAATACTGATCGGTACAAAGAAAAGATCCGCCACGGTGTATTTTTTTGGGAACCCCCGGCTCCATTGGATCATTGGCTACTGATGGTCCCTGTGGATTTTCAGTGATGGTATTTTTTGCCAGGGCAGCATAGTAATCGTATCCATACCAATCGTTGCACCACTCCCAAACATTTCCGGAAACATCATACAAACCAAATGCATTGGGTGGAAACTGCTTCACCGGTGCGATACCGCGATACCCGTCTTCCCCCGCATCCAGGTTTGGAAAGGATCCCTGGTAAGTATTGGCCATGTGTTTGCCTTCTTTCTTGTAGGTATTCCCCCAGGCATAGACATCGCCTGCTTGTCCTCCCCTGGCAGCAAATTCCCATTCGGCTTCTGTCGGCAGTCGCTTGCCGGCCCATTTGGCATAGGCCGCCGCATCTTCCCATGCCACATGCACAACAGGATGATTGCCCTTCCCCTTGATATCGCTTCCCTTGCCCAGTGGATGCCGCCAATCGGCTCCCTGTTCATAGCGCCACCATTGCAGGTAATCATCCAGGGGCACTTTTCCGGATGTTGGAGAAAAAACGATAGAACCCGCCACCAGCTGATCTTCCGGCACATCAGGAAACTCTTGCCGGCTTGGTTTTTTTTCAGCCAAGGTTACGTATCCGGTAGCCTTGACAAAGGCGGCAAACTGATCATTGGTCACTTCTGTTTCATCCATCAAAAAGGGATTGACTTTCACCCGGTGAATGGGCCTTGCATCGTTCATGGCTTCCTTGC
>RFVQ01000173.1 GCA_009922495.1 Chitinophagia bacterium | reverse complement strand
CTGATGGAACTTCTCGTTCAGATGTCAATTTGGTTCACACCTTCACCAACACAGGTGTCTATGATGTTACATTGACCGCAACAGTTGGAGGTTGCAGCAGTATAGCCTATTTGAACGGGGATCAGCGCAATAAAATCAAAGTCAGTGGCATTCCAGTAATCACCAAAGATCTGCCAGCTGTACAACAATATAAAGCAGGAGAAAACATTTCCTTGTCTCTTGAGGCTTATTCACGGAATGTTGATGGTCAAAATACCACTATTGGATACAGTTGGTATAAAATGCCTTCATCAACTGTGATCGGCCTCAACAATCCAACTTTCAATGCTATCAGTAGGGCAGTGGTAGCAGATTCCGGTCGTTATTACGTGGTGGTGAACAATGCCTGTGGTTCTATCAGGAGCAATACCACTACGGTATTTGTTTATGATATTCCTACGATCAGGGTGCAGCCGGTGGCTACCAAAGCCTGTATTGGAAAAACATTGCAACTTACTGTAGATGGCTTTTCAAATGACAACAACAACCCAACCTACCAGTGGTACTACAAAAAGGATGCAGCTGCCAGCCCAATTGCTTTGACCAATGCCAATGAACCCAACTTCAACCTTTCCGGCTTTGCAGAAAAAGACGAAGGTATTTACTATGTAACCCTCAAGAATTCTGTAGGTACTGTTGAAAGCGCCAACGTGTTGGTTGCGGCAGACAGGGCCCCGTTGATCAACTCCATTCTGTCAACTCCATCACTTGCTTCTGGCATCTGTGTCAACACGCCTCTTCAACTGAATGCATCGGTTAGTACCATAGCGGGAAGCACTTACACTGTGAGCTGGGCACAGAACGGTGTGACTTTAGCAGGACAGGAAACGCTTCAACTGAACCTTGCAGCGGTCAAGAAATCCAATGATGGAGACATAACCCTTAATGTGACCAATGCCTGTGGTACAACAACGGATAAGGTACAGGTGCAAGTAATCGATTTACCGCAGTTTACGCAATCCCCCTCAGCTGTCACCACCTGCGTGAACGGAAGTGCCAGCTTCTCTGCTAAACTCCAAACGGTTGCCAATGGCACACCTTTCGGTTACCAATGGCTTAGAAATGGTTCTGCCTATAGCGGACCGGCTATCATAACTAGTGAACAACTGACTCTTTCCAATGTACAGGTGGGAGATGCTGGATTCTATGCTTTGCAATCGACCAATGCCTGCGGTATCAGCACTTCTAATACAGGAAAGCTCACGGTCGTGGCCACTGCTCCTGAGATCACCCAGCAACCTTCCGCTATCAGTGCCTGTGCAGGTGTTTCCAACACCGTTACCTTGGTTGCTTCATCCGATGACAACAACCTTGTCTACAGTTGGTACAAGAATGGCAACCTGCTGTCCAATGAAGTCCGCTCTCAGCTGACTTTCAATACCATTTCCACAACAGATGCCGGTACTTACAAGGCAGTTGTGACCAATGGTTGTAATCTCAGCACCACCAGTAATGATTTCCTGGTAGTGGTGAACCAGAAGATACTTGGTAGGTGCAGATATCAATACCACCTATCAATGGCGCCTCAACAACATTGATATCACTGATGCTTCGGCCAGGACCAATAACCTGACCCTTCTGGCAGTAAATAAATCGCGTGAGGGAGCCTACAGTGTGATTACCAATAACAACTGTGGTGCTTCAACCCTCGCTCTCTTTAAACTCAACATCACCAACGCCCCCGAGATCACTACACAGCCTGTTGCGGGTTATGTATGTGAGGGAGGAAGTTTCACGAACAATGTGATCGTAGCGAATGCAGCGCAATTGCCCTTGTCGTACCAGTGGTACAAGGATGGCAATATCGTTTCGAACAATGGATCAGGTCAGCAGTTGCTGCTGCAGAACATAGCGGGCGCTGACCAGGGCTTGTATGCAGTGCGGGTAAGCAACAGTTGCGGTACCACGCAATCCTCCTCTGCCCGTTTGTCGCTGGTCGGTGTACCAGTGATCACCCAGCAGCCATCCGCGATCACAAGTTGCTCTGGCTTGGAGAATGCGGCTACGGTTGTTGCCAGATCAGACGACAACCGCATGAGCTATGCCTGGTACAAGGATGGTGTTTTGGTGCCCGGACAAATAGGCGCGCAATTGGTATTCACCAAGATTGCTGCGGCTGATATGGGAAGTTATAGGGCTGTGGTGACCAATGGTTGTAATTTGGTTACAAGCTCCAATACATTTGCCGTGGTTGTCAATGAAAAGATCAGCCTTCGAGAGACCATTGCCGATAAGCAGCTTTGTGTAGGATCAGACTTTGAGGTGGATATCAGCAGCAAACTCAAGGGAGTCGATCTTTCTTCCGGATACCAATGGCAATTGAATGGGGTTAACGTTCCATTGCCTTCGGCCCAAACTGCCAAACTCAAATTGTTGGCAGTAACCAAGACCAATGCGGGTAAGTATGCCTTGACGGCTACCAATGGTTGTGGAGCGGTGAACCTGGATTTGTTCAGCCTCGGTGTCACCAATCTTCCGGTGATCGAAACACATCCGATTCCAGGGGGCGTTTGTGAAAACCAGGACTGGTCAACACAAGTGGTGGTCTCCAACAATGACCAAGTAGGCTTTGTGTATCAGTGGTATAAAAATGATATACCCCTTACCGGTGCCAACCGACCTGATCTCTTTATTGGCAATGCAAACGCTTCTCATCAGGGTCTATACAATGTAAAGTTGAGTTCTGCCTGTGGTGATGTAATCAGTGACAAAGCGCTGTTCCAAATAAGACCCAAGCCCCAAATCGATTTTTCATTGGTGGGAACCGCACCGAATCAATGTTTGGAAAACAATGCCTTCCTCTTCAGGCCCACCATACAGATCAATGACAACTCAACAGTTGATCTTACCTGGGATTTTGGAGATGGCGTATTCAGCAAGCAAAACCAGGTAAGCCATAGTTATCAGTTTGCCAATGATTTCAGGGTCTATCTCTATGCCAAAAGCAGTTATGGATGTTTGGATACGGCTTCACAAATCGTGAGCGTTAATACCAAGCCGATCGTTACGGGGAATATCACCAATCAGATCATTTGTTTGGGTGGACAATTGAATTTCAATGTGGATGTCAAACTAAAGGCCAATGAGTTGGTAGGATATCAGTGGTATTTCAACCAGGAGCCTATTGCAAATGCCGTTAACCGATCCATTGCCATTGACAATATTCAAAAAGCCAATGCCGGTTTGTATAAGTTGCGGATCAACAATGCTTGCGGCATCAGTTATTCAACAGAGGCGGAACTCAAGGTGGCAGAAAAACCCCTGGTGACCGTACCCCTGCCCATCGATCGGAAAGTCTGTGAAGGGGAGGAGTTTGTATTGAAGCCAACCGTTTATTCATTGTTGCCCAATACCTATCAATGGTTCAAGAATGGTCTGCCCTCTGTAGGACAGGAGCTGGACAGTTTGCGGATCATCCGTTTTGCCAAAGGGGATGTTGCAACCTATGCTGTTGGCATCAGCAATCGATGCGGTTCAACGCAGTCGGCTGATGGCAACCTGATCATGAAGAATATTCCAACGGCTACCCAGGCTTTGTTGAGGGATACAATCTGTTATCAAACGGATACCAAGTTGATGATGCGTGAGTACTTCAACAACGACGATACGCTGCAATTTGCCTGGTACAAGGATGGTGAGTTGGTAAAGGGCTACGATACAAGGGACTTTGCGATTTCCAAATTCAATGCATTCAACCAGGGATTCTATGCCATTCGTCTCAGCAATACTTGTGGAAATTTGGATGTGCCTGTAGCAAGGTTGGTTTTGAACAAGGTAGATGCCTTGTTCAGGCTGGATACGACGGATGCCTGTAAAGGAAGTTTGAACATCAGTGCCTTGGATACTACCCGCTCTTTGTTCAAAATCGTTGACAATTATTGGGATATAAAGGAAATGAAAAAGGTATTGGGTATCACACCGGCTATCAACTATCAGTTTTCCAATAGTGGACTTTATACCATTAGACATGCTGTTGTGGATGCAAAAGGATGTGTTTCTGATACTTTGTCAAAGACTGTGGTGAATTACGGCAAACCTACTGCTATGTTCACGATGAACGACACCTGTATGACCCTGCCTTCCATTCCCGTTAACCATGCTGTTTTCGGTTTTGGCAGCAGCAAGTTGGTGAAGTATACCTGGAATTTTGGGGATACCGTGATCGTGAGGAATAACCCGAATGTTCCGGCTTATGTGTATGCAACTCCTGGTTCAAAAACAGTTCAGTTGATCGTGGAGAGTGATTCCAGTTGTGTAGCAGATACCCTCAGCAAGCGAATGATGATCTATGGCAATCCCGTTGCCAGTTTTGCTTCACAGGACAGTTGCCAAGGCTTCCCAGTACTGTTCACGAATCGAAGCACAACGGCCTTTGTGCCTGACTCGGTCGTCAATTTTGCA
>RFVQ01000172.1 GCA_009922495.1 Chitinophagia bacterium | reverse complement strand
CGATGGTCGCGATCCAGGGGAAGATGGTGATCACCCTTTCCAGTTGGTGGCGTTTGGCTCTTTTCATCTCCTCTTCATTGTCGAAGAACATGTGCCAGTGATCCATCGTGAAAAGTTCCATTGACATGCTGGCCACTTCTGCCATCTCTGTAGGGTATTCCTTGAAACCCGTTAACTCCAGTTCATGTGCCAAAAAAGAATGAATGGCATGTCCGCCTTCATGCACCATGGTGGTCAGGTCTGACATCTGTGAGGCCGCATTCATGAAGATGAAGGGAGCACCACTTTCAGCCAAGGGCATGTTGTATCCACCAGGAGCCTTGCCTTTGCGGCTGTCGAGGTCCAGGTGATTCAACTCCTTCATTTTCCGCAGGCAGTCTCCAAAGAAAGGATCCAGTTGATCCAGGCATTCGATTGATTTTTTCAGGAGGTCGCTACCATCGGTAAAGGGTCGAAGCGGTGCGATTCCGGCAGGTTCTGCTTCGGTATCCCATGGGCGCATGACGTCCAGTTCCAGGCGATTGCGCTGTGCTTCATAGATGCTGTCAACCAATGGCATCACCTCTTTGCTCACCGCTTCGTGAAACTGGAAGCAGGAAGCTGGTGTATAATCAAAGCGACCCATCTCAGCGAATTTGTAATCGCGGTAGTTGGCAAAGCCCGCATTGAGTGCGATCTGGTGTCTTTTTTCAATCAGCTTGGAATAAAGATCATTCAGGGCATCTTTATCCAACAAACGACGCTCTGCAATTTTTCTGTAAACGGATTCACGAATATTGCGATCCTCATTTTCCAGAAACTTTGCCGCCTGTTGCAAGGTATATTCCTGTCCCTCTTGTTCGATCGTCATCTTCCCAGCAATGGCGCCATACTGCTGTTGCAATACACTCATTTCTGATTGCAAGGGGATATTGGCTTCCCTGAATAGGTCGATGCTTTTCTTCACTGAACGGAGGTAGGTAAAATATTTTGGCTGATCCAGCTCTTTGGTAAAGGGGCAATCCACCAACTTTCTGTTCAGGAGATCAGCATAAGGCTGCAGTTTTGGCTGGATCTCCATGAAGAAGAAATTGAAAGCCTCTTCCAGTGCTTTGTTTTCCGTATCACAGGTCATGCGAACTTGTCGCCAGCACGCATCTTCGCTGATGAAGGCTTCCAGTTCACTCATGTCTTTCAACCACTGTTCCAAATCAACAACATTGTGGATGTTCCTGTCACGCAATTGTATGACATAGGGCTCAATGGTTTCCCAATCCTTCAATTGAAAATCCTCCGGCAGAAAATGGTGAGCCAGTTTCTGAATGTTTGCACTGTATCCCATGATGTAAAATTGATCCAATCAGTTTTCAGTAGCTTCTTCTCCTGTTTCAGTAAGCTTGATTTCTATGTTGTGTTTTTTGATCACACCAAACCAGCGAACCATCTTTTTCATGTCACTTGCATAGACCCTTTCAAAATCCATGGAAGGGAAAGTCTTCTCGAAATATTGCTGGACGGCCTTGTTGTCTTTTTCTGAAGGAAGTTCACCACCGGCAGTTTCCATTGCTTTGAAAACTTCGGAAAGGTTCACATTTTCATCGGTCGTATAAACCTCAATCGATTCGAGGTGTGAAAACTGATGGATTCGGTTGGAAACGAATTTGGTGCTGTTGTCGTCGAGCGATCTCACGATGGCACCATCTGACTTGCTGCTGACCAATTCAAAAAGTCCGGAGAAACCTGTAACAGAGATAAGTTTGTTGTATTCCATGTACACATTTTAGTGCACGCAAGTTACGACCATTTTGCTGAATTGTCCTGCGAAGTGATCTTGCTGATTCGGGCTTCTACTGACGCCAGATCACTGTACCCTCTTGCAATCATATAAAATCTGGTTTCATCAAACTGCAGAAACACGCAAGGGAATCCTGTTACCTGCAATTGCTTGCAAAGGGCAAAATCGTAATATGCCTTTTCCTTGTAGGTCTCTTCCTGGAGTTTTTGATAAAAGGCTTCCGGATCGATTTCATATTTTGCCAACAGATGGCGATAAGCCTCTTTGTCGGTCAGGTCTCTGCCCTCTACATGCAATGCTTCCTGAAGATCGGCTGCAAACTCGATGGTGCGATCCGGATGGTATTCCCGAAAGATGGCCATGGCGATGGCAGGCATTTCAGAATTGGGGAACCAGTCGCTTTTATCCGGATTGAAAATATGCCAGAGATAGTCCTCTCCGAATTTCACACCGGTCATCTCCTCTACATTTTTATAGGCCCCCTGGATATAAGGTGCAATATTGCCAATGTGTTTGGTAGCCTCCACAGGAATCATCCCACCCGACAAGGTTTCAAAATCAAATTCATCGCGGTGGTTGAGCCAAAGCTGTTTGATCACGCCACTGAATCCAAAGCACCATCCGCAATAGGCATCATAACAGTAAATGATTCTGGGCTTCATGCTTGTTTGACTTTTTCAAATTGTGCATCATAATCTTCTCTCAATGTTCCCATGATCCGGTCCCAGAACAGAAAATACAATCCATAATTCCCTTTGAAAAACTGGTGATGCTGGTTGTGGGCGACAGAAGTATTGATCCATCTGCCCAGCCGCGACTTGTGAAATTTTTTTGGATAGAGCTCCCAACCGAGATGACCATACACATTGTAAAGGATCATGAAAAGAAAGAAGATTGCAAAATTGGTGCGGTGCATGGGTAGGGTGAAAAGAAAAACCACCAGAATACCCGCTTCTAAGATTGCTTCTAAAGGATGAAAGGCATAGGCAGCCCAGGGCGATGGATTGGTGGAGCGGTGATGAACCAGATGAAACCATTTGAACAAGACCTTGTTGTGCATCAGTCGGTGTATCCAATAGAAATAAGTATCATGCATGAACAACATGACGGGGAAAACAGAAAAATAATATACCCATCCCATCGTTGCAATGTCTTTGTACAGGAGTGTATATTTTGATACGCTCTCATTGAAAATGAAAACAACAGGAACAATGCCAAATATCAGGATGGTAATGATGGAAAAAAAGATCTCACGCAAATAGTCCTTTGCTGCGGGAAAACGTTCCTGGATCTTTTTTTGTGTCAGTGGGCTTTTGAAGATCACATAAAATAGGAGAAATGATAACCCAGCTGCGATGAAATATCGGCCCCCGATCAGGGAGATGGTATGAAGGTATTTGTCCAGCGTGCTCATGTCAATCGTATTGCTTCCAGATTAAACAACTCAGGATGCTTTCCGGTTTTATCGGAATAAAAATCTTTTAGCTTTTTCATGTCCTCGGCTTTATCACCAGACAGGTAGATGGGTTCCCCAAATCCACCTTCCTTCTTTTTGAAATCCAGGTATCCCGGTAAAACCGGTACACCTGCATTCAGTGCAGTATAATAAAAACCGCTTTTCCATTTCTCGACCCTCGATCTGGTTCCTTCCGCCGGAATCGCTACTAGTAGTTCATCAGAGGACTTGAGCATGTTCACAATCTCATCGGTCAGGTTGTGGCGTTTGCTTCTCTCAACCGGTATCGCACCGGTATTTTTCAAAAGGATGCTCAACGGGAAAAAATTCAGTTCTCTTTTGATCAGGTAGCGGATCTTCAGCTTCAGCATTTTGAAGATTGCAACGGCGTAAACAAAATCCCAGTTGGAAGTATGGGGTGCAGCGATCACTACCGCCTTTTTGATTTCAGGTGGTACGGTGCCAACGATTTTCCAGCCATTGAGTTTGAATATCAGTATGAAGAACCTTGTGATCATATCAATGTGCTTCCAACCAGTTTTCTCCCATACCGGCTTCTGCCACCACCGGCACGTCATTGGGCAAAGGCAGTGCAGATGCCATGTTTTCCAGGATACAGGACTTGAGATCCTCCGCTTCCGTTTTCAAGGCATCAAAGATCAATTCGTCATGTACCTGCAGGATCATCTTGCTTTTGAATCCTTCCTTTTTAATAGCGGCATGTACTTTGATCATCGCGAGCTTGATCATGTCTGCTGCAGTCCCTTGTATGGGTGAGTTGATGGCATTTCGTTCTGCAAATCCCCTGACCGTAAAATTCGATGAATTGATATCACGCAGCCAGCGCTTTCTTCCCATCAGGGTTTCCACATATCCCTTGTCTTTTGCAAAGGCGATGGTTGATTCCATGTATCCGTTGATGCCAGGAAATTCTTTTTTGTAATTGTCGATGATGGTCTTGGCTTCCGTTCTGCTGATGCCAAGATTTTCTGCCAGTCCAAAAGCCCCTTGTCCGTAGATGATACCGAAGTTCACGCTCTTGGCTTTGTAACGCATTTCCTTGGTCACTTCTTCTTCGCTTACGCCATAGACCTTGGCAGCAGTAGCCGTATGAATATCTTTTCCGGATCTAAAGGCATCACACATGTTGGGGTCTCCGCTGATTGCAGCCACAATCCGCAATTCAATTTGTGAATAGTCGGCCGAAATC
>RFVQ01000171.1 GCA_009922495.1 Chitinophagia bacterium | reverse complement strand
ACCTTTCCGCCCATGGCAGCGATGGCTGCTGCCACATTCATGGGGGCGCCTCCTGCCTTTTTCAGAAAATGATTTCCATCCGATAGAGCCATGCCTTTGTCGGTACAGATCATGTCGATCAGCGCTTCACCAATACAGAGTATGCTATTCATCCGTTGAGGAAGGCTTTATTGGTAGAGTTGATTGAAAACCAGCTTGAAGGTTCCATGTGATTGTGCCCGGAAGGTGATCTCTGGTCCGAACGCATAGAGCCTGCCTTTACCCACTTTGGCTTCAAATCCGGCCACACCATCCTTTAGATAGGATTGCCCCCATGCCCAACCACTGCGCAATGTTTTGTCGGATGCAAACCAGGCGATGGGTTTGATGCTACCGTCGGCCTGTGCTTCTGGGTTGATGGAGAAAACAGGACTGTCATCAAACAGAACATCCGCCTTCTCGGGCATGCCCCAGGCAGCAGCGTGCTGGTTGTTGAGGGTGATCTGCATCAGGCTTCCGGGGATATAGAATTTTTCATTCGGCAGGTCGCGCTCCTTGCCATTGAACATTTCGGTGAGCATGTTCCTGACGGGCAGTTTCAGGTGATAGGCAAGGGATGTGCTGCTGCCGATGGTGAGGATCCTTCCGCCTTCTTCCATGAATTGTTTGAGGGCAGGAATGGATTTATCGGTGCTGATATTGCCAATCGTCTTTTTGAATTCATCCGGAGTTTCTTCGGGTTTGGGGTTACCGAATCCTCCGGCTCTGCCGGTGAGGGATGGCATGGCACCTCCCACGAAGATGATGACATCGTATTTGGATTTGAGATCACCTTTGTCGATTTCCTGGGCATAGATCAGGTCTGCCTTGAATTTGAACTGTTCCATGATCCAGCGCATCCAACCGGAAGGCATGGAACCACCATAGGTATCCCAGAGGGCGATGCGGGCAGGTTGAATCGCTTGCAGATTGGTTGGTTTTTTATCCGCTCCTTGCAGGTTCGCTCCATTGCTTTGGGCAATGCTTTTGATGGCAGCTGCATTTTTAGCACTGGCTTCGATGAAGAAAGAACCCGCGGAAAAGTTGTCGCCTGTTGTATTCAGGCGGTACACCTTGCCCAATTGTTTTTGCAGGATCTCGTTGACAGCAGCAAAGGAATGGTTGCTGGCGGCATTGAGAACATAGCCTGCTTTTGCTGAACCTGCAGCCGGTCTGCCTTCAAGGGAGATGAGCTCACCCTGGGGCAGTTGGGTGAAGTTTCCATCCACCCCCTCCAGTACGCGATCGAATTGCACACCCATTTGGTAAGCCAGGGTCCATCCAGCAGCATCATAGGGCGGCACAGGGGGTCCTCCCGGATACTGAAAATCATTGGGGTGGTCCTGTGGTTCGAACATATCGAGGATGTGCGGACGAAAAGCCTGGTTGCACTTGACAATGAAGGAGCCTGCGGGGTATTGCTTTCCATTGAGGGCAAAGGCCTGATCAGCTTTGTGCACAACGATACCGGTGCGGATCAGGGCATTCAGGAAACGGATGGCAGTGGCAAAATCCGGTTGATCAGCTGAAATAACATAGGCCCTTGGATCTCTCAATACAGGATTGTTGAATACTGTATCATAGAGCTTCATGGGGATGGCGGCATTGTTTCGGCTCCATGCTTCAGGGGTTGAGCCAGCGTTTGCACCAGGGTTTTTGCTGGCCTGTTCCTTTTTGAAAAGCTCGTTGATCTCTTCTATGCGTTTGGGATATTGGGTCCAGGTATCCCTGTTTCCTTTTTCGATCGAGTTCTTCCCCATCCTGTAAATATTGTAGAGCAGTTCATCACGGTGACGGGTTGCATACATCAGCACGGCATAGTTCATGGATACAGAGTAATCAATGGAATTTCTGAAAAACCATTTCCGGGGGGTGATGGGATAGGGATTGGCACTGCTGGGGATCAGTCGGTTGGGTACGAGGGGAATATTGGACGGCGTGGGGGAGCCGATGATCTCGGTGAGCAAGCCGATCATGTTATGAAAATAGGTCGTGGTGCGGAGTCCGCCGTTGTACCAGGTCGAGTAGGGAGATCCGGCTCGCTGGGTGAAGCCAGGCTTTCCTTCAGCATTGAGTCGGTTGATCATGGCCGCTCCGACTGCGTCCAGGCTGGTCATGACCAGTGGATCATATACATGGTTGAAGGGGTCGCGAAAGGGGGGACCAGCCACTACGGCACCGGGGGGACCTGTCTGGTGGTGGTTGTACATGATCTGGGGGATCCACTCAATAAAAAGTTGGCGGCCCATGTTTTGGGTTTCCTTCAGGTTGAGCATGTAGAAGTCGCGGTTGTTGTCGTGACCTGCATATTTCTCATAGAGCTTGGGAAGGTTGTTGGTACTGCGCTTGGCAGTATCTGCATTGCGCATGTACCAGTTGGATACCAGTTCTTGTCCGTCTGGATTCGCATGCACCATGAGAATGATCGTGTTATCCAGGATCAGTTTGGTTTCTGCATCGTTTCGACTGTTCAGCTGGTAAGCCAGCTCGATCAGCTGGTGGGCGCCTACGACTTCGGTAGCATGCAGACCACCATCAATCCAAACCACGGCTTTTCCCTGTGCTGCCAGTGCCCGGGCATCTGCGTCTGTCAGTCCCTCTGCCCTCGCCATGCGCTGTGAGATCGATTTGTATTTTTCAAGGTTCTGGTGGTTTTCGGGGGAAGTGATCACCATCATGAATTGATCCCGGCCTTCCTCCGTTTTGCCGATGCTCATCAATTTTGCCCGCTCGGATGCGAGATCGAGTTTTTTGAAGTAGGCTTCGGTTTGGCTGTAGTTGGCTAGTAGGTAGTTGTCTCCTATGTTGAACCCAAAATGTTCTTTTGGTGTAGGGATGTTCTGGGAAATAGCAGCCATACCGGTCAATACCAGTATGAAAAGAAGAAAAGATTTTAGGATTGACATATACAATGAATTGTGAATCACTAATGTACAATATTCAGCTTGAAATCCTGAAGGATGCGCTTCCTGAAATACCCTTTTTTGAAACGCTGCATGATTTTTGAAAATTTATCTGAAAACGTTTTCGAAAAAAAGAGGGGGTTCAGTAGTGTTATAGCAGCATTTTTACCTATTTTGAATCTGCATTTTTCTATTTCAAACCAAAAACGACGCTTAGTCATGAGAAAAAACAGCATGTGCTGGACCTTGTGTCTTGCCATTTGCAGCGTGTTGATGCTGTCAATGGGGCAAGTAAAGGCCAAAAACAACCTTCTTCCTGTTGGTTCTGACAGGACAGAAAAATTCACAACTCCTCCCGGTGATGTTACAGGAACTGTAACGGATGTGCGCAATGCCCCATTGGCAGGTGCAACGGTTACCATCAAGGGTACCCGGACTTCCACCGTTACGGATCAGAATGGTAAGTTCACCTTAAAGAATGTGCCTGACAATGCCGTTTTGCAGATCAGCTTCAGTGGATACCTCACTGAAGAGGTTTCAGCAAAGTCGGCTGCCAAGGTTTCCATGCGCGAGCAGGTCAACCAGTTGACCGACGTGGTGGTAATCGGTTATGGTACTGCCAAGAAAAAAGACCTGACCGGTGCCGTTGCACAGGTAAAGGCTGCGCAGCTGGAAAATGAGAATCCCCGTTCCGTGCAGGACATGCTGCGTGGTAATGCCCCCGGTCTGGATGTTGGCTTCAATGCTTCTGCCAAAGGTGGCGGTAGCCTTCAGGTGCGTGGACGTGCTTCTTTGACAGCTTCTACTTCCCCATTGATTGTGGTGGACGGGGTTATCTATCCCGGTGATCTTTCTGATATCAACCCCAATGACATTTCTACCATCGACGTATTGAAAGATGCGAGCTCTGCTGCCGTATTCGGTGCCCGTTCTGCGAATGGTGTTGTATTGGTTACCACCAAGCGTGGTAAAGCTGGCAAGCCCGTGATCACTGTCAACTCCAACTATGCCATGAACAGGATCGCCAGGTGGCCTGGTCTCCTCTCTCCGGATGAGTTCCTCAGCTGGAGGCAGGATGTTCGTTATAGCATGAGGGGTTATGACTCTACTTCTAAACCTTTTATCAAATACTTTGAACAGGATCCCCGCAAATTGCCTGCAGGATTGACTGTTGATGCCTGGTTGGCCTTGGGTGGAAATCCAACAGGATCTGATCCTATTGCCGTTTGGTTGCAGCGTTTGGGAGGTGGTACCGGTACTCAGCCCGTATCTATTGAAAGCTATAAATCGAATACACCTATCGACTGGGAATCCCTGATCCTGAACAAAAAAGGAAGTCAGCAGGACCATACAGTCAGCGTATCAGGAAGATCTGGTGCAACCAATTATTATACTTCATTTGGTTACTATGAGAACCAGGGTCTCGCCCAAGGTGAGCAGTTCAAAACACTGCGTTCCAGGGTTAACCTTGAAACAGAGGTTGCCAAGTTCCTCTCTATCGGTATGAACATGCAGTTCGCC
>RFVQ01000018.1 GCA_009922495.1 Chitinophagia bacterium | reverse complement strand
TCACCCAGCGCATACAATCCATCTATGGTTGTTTTGAGTTCATAATCAACCCAAAGTCCACCCATGGTATAATGCACAGCAGGATAAATCCTCATCGGTACTTCGTATGGATTCTCGCCAGTGATTTTCTCGTACATGGCAAACAAGTTGCCGTATTTTTCTTTTACCACTTCTTTGCCCAGGCTGGTTATCACTTCAGGTGAAACATTGCCTAGGTTCCTTTTGCTGACTTCCGCCTTTCCATAGCGTTGGATCGCTGCAGCATAGTCCAGATAAACAGCTTGCTTGGAAGAACCTACTCCAAATCCGGCATCACAGCGCTCTTTGGCAGCCCTGGATGCAACGTCTCTAGGAACGAGGTTACCAAAAGCGGGGTATCTTCTTTCCAGGTAATAATCCCTTTCGTTTTCAGGTATTTCGTTGGGTGGCCTGTTATCTCCCTGCTTAAGTGGCACCCAAATTCTACCATCGTTTCGCAGTGATTCTGACATGAGTGTCAATTTCGACTGATGATCACCTGAAACAGGAATACAGGTTGGATGTATCTGTGTGAAACAGGGGTTGGCAAAAAAGGCCCCTTTCTTATGGGCTTTCCATGCTGCAGTCACATTGGATCCCATTGCATTGGTGGACAAATAGAAAACATTGCCATAACCACCGGTGCACAGCAAAACAGCATGTCCGAAATGTCTTTCGAGCTCACCGGTAACCAGATTACGGGCAATGATCCCGCGAGCCTTGCCATCAATGATGACCAGCTCAACCATTTCATGGCGGGCGAACATTTCAACAGTACCCAATGCAACCTGGCGTTCCAGGGCCTGGTAGGCACCAATCAGCAATTGTTGTCCTGTCTGACCGGCAGCATAAAAGGTTCTTTGAACTTGTGTACCACCAAAAGAGCGGTTGCTCAACAATCCGCCATATTCTCTGGCAAATGGAACACCTTGGGCCACACATTGGTCAATGATATTGGTACTGACTTCCGCCAGGCGATGAACGTTTCCTTCTCTTGCGCGATAGTCTCCTCCTTTGATGGTATCATAAAACAACCTGTATACAGAATCTCCATCGTTTTGGTAATTCTTGGCAGCATTGATACCTCCCTGAGCTGCTATGGAGTGTGCACGACGAGGAGAATCCTGAAAGCAGAAAGCCTTCACTTTGTAGCCCATTTCACCCAAACTGGCTGCAGCTGATGAACCAGCCAGACCAGTACCTACAACGATGATTTCCAGTTTTCGTTTGTTCGCAGGATTGACCAGTTTCACAGAACCTTTGTATTTGGTCCATTTTTGATCAAGAGGGCCTGCAGGTATTTTAGCATCAAGCATATATGATGATTTAGGAAAATTTAAAACAGAAGGGTTAGATCACCGGTTTTGATCTGCCAGCCGAAGTGCATAAACAATGGCATAAGAGCGAAGATCAAAGGAACAACGATAGCGAAAACAATCCCAAAAGCCCGGATGGTGGGGAAGAAATTCTTGCTGGTCCAGCCCAATGTCTGGGCCGCACTCTGCACACCGTGCAAAAGATGCCAGGAAAGTGAAAAACATCCCAAAAGATAAATCAAGACGACAATTGGTTGTGCAAATACATCCAACATTTGTCCATATAAATTATGGTAGACAACCCCATCGTATTCAACCTCAGTAAGCCCCCCAAACCTGGAAGGAACCCAAAAATGAACCAGGTGAACAATGAGAAACAATAGAATCAAGGTGCCCAATAGTGCCATGGACCTGGAATACCACTTGGAATTCTTGTTACCGGCAGCAACAGCATAGCGACTTTTTCGAGCTGCTTTGTTCTGGAGCCACAATTTGTATCCCTGAACAATGTGCAGAATAAAGCCTGCAAACAATCCAATTTCTGTAATACGGATCAAAATGTTCGTGCCCATAAAATGGGCAGCCCTGTTGAAATTTTCCTCTGCGTTGCTAAAAAACACATTGGCATTCACATAACAATGAACAACCAGGAAAACGACCAGAAAGATGCCTGTCAGGGCCATCACAATTTTTTTTCCAATGGACGAGGTAAATAGTTTACTCCAGTTCATAGCCTTTTTTTCTCGATTATAAAATCGGACAAATTTACGTCAGAATACACTAATAAAGGGAAATGTTTAAGTCTTAGACAGAATAAATCGATAAGATGTTTACGAAAACGTTTGCACTGTCAGTTTCCGAGGTATTTCATGATCATGGTATCCACCTTTTGGAAGAGATTGGAAGGGGAAAACGGACGCCAATCAGGCAGGTCCAACAAGTGAACATATCGGTTGATCCCGGCTCTCGTGAAATCATACCGGGATTGTTCAGGAAGACCCAACATTGCAATCCATCCCCCCTTTTCTTCCAGGTCTTCATACCATTCTTCATAATAGCAATCATCACTGCTATGAAAATTGAGAACATTTTCTCCAATCAGTATGAATTTGTAGATGCCTTTTGCGATTAGATGATCAATTATTTCTCTTTTCAAAGTCATGATATCATTTTCAATGGCATCATTCCATTCACCAATCAATTCAATCACGCAACTTCCCAATTCATAATCTGCAAACAATATCTTCAGATAAAGCGTTTGAGATCCAAAATCATCCCACTGGGGATGAATAAAATAATTGTAAACCGTCTGGGTAAACTGAAACTCTGAATATTCTCTTCCATAAAAGGGAGAACGGGGATCCTCTTCAGCAATATACAGATGCCTCCAGTTGAAATAGGGCTCAATTTCGTGCATGACGCTACTGTTTAAAGGCTTGCATGGCCTTTTTTACTGTCCCGTGCGCTAACAAGGCATTTTTAGCCTGCTCATAATTTGTAATCCCAGTTTTGGACATCAACATCTTCACTCCCCTGTCGATCAACTTTTCATTGGTAAGTTGCATGTTGACCATTTTATTATCTTCTACCCTGCCCAACTGAATCATGGCTGTAGTCGAAAGCATGTTAAGCACCAATTTTTGTGCAGTTCCGCTCTTCATCCTGGTACTTCCGGTTACGAATTCCGGCCCAACCACCACCTCTATTGCAAAATCGGCCATCGCCGAAACGGGTGAATTTGCATTACAGGCTATAGATCCTGTAAGAATCCCATGGTTCTTGCATTGTTGAAGTCCCCCCATCACATAGGGTGTCGTCCCGCTTGCTGCAATCCCCACCACGATGTCTTTGTCGCTAACCTGGTGATCGCAAAGATCCTTCCAGGCCTGTTCGGGATCATCTTCTGCAAATTCAACCGCCTTGAACATGGCATTGTCTCCCCCCGCGATGATTCCAATTACCAATCCATGGGGCACTCCATAAGTGGGAGGACATTCTGACGCATCTACTACCCCTAGCCTTCCACTTGTACCTGCTCCAATATAAAAAAGACGGCCCCCCGAAAGCATTTTATCTGCAATGGCTTCAGCAAGGGCAGCAATTTGCGGTATGGCCAACGATACAGCCTCCGGTACTTTTCTGTCTTCATGATTGATGGAATGCAGGATTTGGTCAATGGACATCGTTTCCAAATGCCTGTATTGAGAATCCTGCTCTGTGGTTCGAATGATCATGATTATTTAATTGTTCCAATGCTGTTCTTGTGAAAGGCAACCAGACCACTCATGGGCTGTTTCAAAACACTGCCCAGGGTCAATCCAAAATCATCACAAAGTTCCTCAATTTTATCTTTGAAATAAAATGCAATACTGCCTACAAAATGGATGGGATGATCAAACCGTTGTGGGTATGAATTGATGTGAATTTCAAAAAAGTCTCTAAGCCCGTCTTCAATGATATTTTCGATCATAAAATGGCCCCTGTTGGCAGATAAAAAGGTCGTAAATCCTGCCAAATAACGATTGGCATATGGCTCCCTGTATACCTTGTGCAGGATTTCGTCTTTGCTGGTGTCAAAAGCCTTGTTGAAAGCATTTGACAACTCTTTATCCAGCATGCCATACAAAACATGCTGTATCAGTTTTCTACCCAAATAAGCCCCACTTCCCTCATCCCCGAGAACATATCCCAATCCAGGGGAGTTGGAAACAATCTTTTTACCATTGTAAAAGCAAGAGTTAGATCCCGTTCCCAAGATGCATGCAATCCCTTTGTTCTTTCCCGAAACTGCAATTGCAGCTCCCATTAGATCATGGGTTACTTGGATCGTGGCATTGGGAAAGATTGCTACCAGAGATTTTTTAACTACCGATGCTTTCTCATGGGTCAGACATCCAGTTCCATAATAAAATACCTGTTTGATATCTTTTTTAAAAATATTGCCGGGTAATTCATTGCGCAGGAGGTCAGTGATTTCTATCTGATTCATATGATAGGGACTGATCCCTTTGGTAAAAATCGAAGGCATTGCCTTAGCCCCAATCAACTTCCATTCTGTTTTGGTTGCACCACTATCGGCTATCAAAATACATCCCTTCATGAACCCATCATTTTTTTCGGTAAATGTAAATTTGTGAACTACAGGTTCCAGGCTTCAAAAATGCCTTCACATTTGAGATCAAACCCACAGCAAAAGCAGCCAAAACATTCATCTTCCCTTTTTTGTATTTTTCACTTAGCAGACTAACATAAAAGGAATCAAACCACATGGGCTTGATCATTGATTTGGTAAATCCATGTTTATGTAACAATTTATCAATTGTATCGGGAGTAAAATGATACAAATGCCTTGGGACATCATAGGCCGCCCAATGTGCTGAATAATGTATTGCATCGTATGATGTTCTATTGGGAACAGCGATCAATAAAACTCCATTGCTTTTTAAAATTTCATGAAATTTCACAAGGACATGCTCAAGATCATGCACATGCTCGAGTACATGCCAAAGTGTTATTGCATCGATGGATGCTGGCTGAAAAGATTCCAGGGAGTTTGTGTCTTGAATATCAATACCCGTTAATAAAGAAGCCTTCTCCCTGGCCCCAAAATCCGGTTCTATGCCGGAAATAGTCCAGCCATTGTTTACCATTTCTTTCAAAAAAGCACCTGTTCCGCATCCATAATCCAAGATCCTGCCTTTTTTTCCTGGCACTATACTCTCCACCAACTTCCTTTTCCCTTGAAGGGTAATGGCCCTGATAAGTTGGTAGACCTTATCAAATATTCCTTTTTTGCTGTCGGTGTGTGAAATATAGGAGGATGACTGGTAATAATGACCTATATCACCTTTGGAAGGTGGATTGGCAGTAAAAACAAATGAACAGTCTGCGCACTTGACCAATTCAAAAAACGCTCCGGAAACCGTGTGGTCTTTAACAGTCAAATAATGTACGGATGCAAAGGAGGTACAAACAGGACATTTAGGGTTTTCCATGGTCAATTCAAAGGGTCAAATAAGTGGCTGCCGGAAATTTAGGATCGAGATTTTCGTAAGTTGGCCCTAATGGGTCAAAATTGCCCATTGTAAAACGAATCAAAACAATTGCCAAAGAAATCAATAGGATGATAAGCGCCAATTTCTGCCAGGTTTGCCAAGAAGGTTGATTCTTCAAATCTTCAAGGTAATCTTCCATCTCATGGTTGGTTTTTTCAGAAACACCTACTATAATGGCATGTTCCGCATTTTTTCTGATAACATGAGTATAAGAGATTTCTTTTAAATATTGAACGGAAGCGTTTCTTGGCTCAAATGACACCATCCCATCCACATCCATTTGGAATAATCCCATACCCATCCATTCTATTTTTCGATCCCTTTCCAATGCCGCATAAATGGATCTCCCCAATTCTTCTAAATGACCTTGAATTTCAAGCAAGGTACTTCCAGTCAACCTAGATAAATACGTCAATTGCGCTTGAGGAACAAGCGAGGTTTTATCTTCAAAAATAATCTTATAGGTTGGGGGGTGATATTTCTTGTCAACAAACTGATGGGTTGCAGAATCATGAATGCGATTCAACAAACCGATTCCTGGGATAACCACCCTTCCGCTTAATCCAAAATACTTTGAAAGGAGTAATGACAAATTATCTATCGCCATATCGCTCACTTGGATTGATTGAATATATACTTGATACCACCCATGAAACCAAAGCCAAAAGATTCATACTTGTTCCATCGCTGGTACCGGACATTGGCAATATTATTCAAATCAACCCACAGTGCCCACTTTTTATTCAACTTATATTCCACATGTGCCCCAATATCAGCAGCATCCTTGAGCCTGAAGGGAGGAAATCCGCCTCCGACATTTCCACTGACAACAGGCAAGGCCATTCCACCCCTCCACACATACGCATTCAAACCAATCGTCATAGGATCTAGCGGCCTCCAGGAAACATTTGCCTTGAATTCCAAGGGAAGCAATCCATAAGGGTTGTCATAACCATCCTGGCGCAAAAAATGATAATATTGAATCTCTGAGCCGAATTTTAGTCGCTCATCCATTACATATTCGATTCCCCCAGCAAGGTGAAAAGATGAAAGAAATGATTCTTGAAGAACCTTAAATTGTTTTTCTGAAAATCCAGTATTTACAAAAAGGGGGACATTATAAAAATGGGTCACCCCCAATTTAAAATTAAGCTGTAATCCTTTGGGATTCAACCAATCCATACCAATGAAATAATCAGACTTTCTGTTGACAGATATTGAGTCAGGTGATAGCAAAAAAGGATTGATACCATAGAGCCTTTTCAGTGAATTGAGCCTCAATTCATTGTGAATTCCTGCATTCATCCTTACTCCTTTGGAATTCAAATCGTAGCGTAAGTCCATGTTTGGCAACAATGAAAATTTTTTGCCCCCCATTGTCGTGGTAAAGCCACCCATCCATTGCAATTTTCCTAGTTTTCCTTCCATATTTACCGGAACTGCGAATAAAACGTTGTTTCTATTTCCTTTTATGGTGTCAGTCAAAAAAGAAGAAGATATATCCAATTGCGTTTTTAGATAGACATCGCCTGAAAGGCTTAAGGATGCAGGCATGCTAAAAAACAACGAAAACTCATTGGTTTTTCTGCTGGCGAAAAGGTAATCAACTTCCAAATGAGGGGAAAGGGTTGTTTGTCCTTCATTACCGGAAACTTGCTGGTAAGTTGTCCCCAAATGCATGATGTTAAAAATTTGCTTTAAATCATTGGGACTAAAACTAAACAACCCATGATCGAATCCATACAAGCGAAATGCCTGTTGCTCGAATCCCAGATCAAACAAAAATGTCTGATTTTCATTTAACCTGTTTTTCAGGTTCGCCGAAAGAGCAGTACTGGAAAGCTTTTGGTCTGGCAAGTTGCCCCTTGCTGAAAAGTGATCAAAGTTAGCAGAATAGAACAGTTTGTCTTTTCTGCTAGTCCAAGAAAGAGAAGAGAAAGGAGAAGACAAACTTCCATACCCTAACTTAATATGAGCTCCCGACAATTCCTGATTTTCTCCATGGGTATAAGAAAGAGGTTTTATGGAAAAAGGACTGACGGTTGATGAAAACACAAAGCTTTCAAAAGGGTATTTGAATAAATAACGAGATGTATCTTTCGCAGGAACCTTTGCTTCAAATTCAATTTTACCTGTTTTGACAATACTGGGTTTAAAACTTGAGGTAATATTGATTTGTTCTTTGTTTTGCTTATTGGCCTGGGCGTCAAGCAAATAAGGCTTTAGGGTTAAAATCATGCACAAGAAAGTATAGGTGCATGTTAACTTAAATCTACCAAATAAGATCTCTTTCATCGATAAGATTAATTTAAACCCTCTCCTTTTTCCTTTTGTTCAACAAATGTCAATCTCGAAGAGGCTTCCTCCTTTAAGGATGCGATGGAACAATTATCAACAATACTCTTGAAAGTCGCTTTTGCATTGAAATAATCCTTTTGTAAAATTGATATTTCCCCAAGCAACAAATAAGACCGGGTTATCCAATACTCATATGAACCAGATTGCTCTATTGATATGAGTGCGGATTTTTCAGCAGATGCGAAATCATTGTTTTTAAAATAAGCCAAAGCTATCTGATACCTGGCCTCTGCTGCAAGGGCTGCTTTGTTCAGCGCAAGAGATTCATTGAAGTAACGAATCGCGACACTGTATTCATTCATTTGTAAGGCTGCATATCCCAGTACCATATTGGCAAATGCCCTGTCATCCATAGATACACCTTCAGTTTCCAGGATTCGCAAAGCAACTGACTTCCCTTTATCCCATGCATGCAAATAAAAATGACACCTAATCTCTCCCCTGAGTGACTCCAACAAAACCTCCGGCTTAGAGGTCATGGAAGATAATTCCTGGAATATCTTCAAAGCGGATTCATAATTCTTCAATTCAAAAAAATTAATCTTCCCTGCTTGCCGCAATGCTTTCTCCTGATATTTGCTGGCTCCTTTTGCAGCAAGCCTTTGATACGTTTCAGCAGTTTCCTGCCATTTTTGTTCTTTGGCCAGGAATTCTGCCTTGTAATTAAGTGCCTCCAAAATATGCAAACCTTCTGGGAAAGAGGAGATATAAGATTCAAGAGCCGCTATCGACTGCGTTGAATTAGCATCAGCAATAACCTTTTGGGCAAACTCAAAACTTAGGGAGTCCTTTTGCAATCCCCCAAGAGAAAGGCCAACAGATTGAAGAAACTTTTCATAGCCATCAATTTGTCCGGACTCTACATACAAACTTTTTGCATTATCTATGGCTTCTTTTGCTTGGGTAGAGGTAGGATAATCCTTTAATAGTTGCTTGAACTGACCAATGGATTCATCCACTTTATCCAAATTGAAATAGGCAATTCCCAGCTTCAAAATAGATTCGGGAACCATTTCATCATCTTCATCAACAAGAGTAGGAATTCTTTTTAAATAGGGAATGGCCAATTCATATTCCTCTTCTGACAAATAGGTGTCCGCCAGCTCAGCAGCTATCAATGGAATCAAGGTCGAATTGGGATATTTTTTCTCTGCTCCCAATAGAATTTTTATTTTATTGGAGGGAGACTTGATCCCTTCAATAACTGCTAATTGAAAAACAGCATAATCAGCCCCATATACACTTGAATTTTGTACAGCAGTATACAATGACTTTGCTTTTTCTACCTGCTTTTCCATGAAAGCACAATCTGCTGCTCTAAGCATTGCCTCCATTTTCATTTCATTGTCTGCAGCAGACAATTTAGAATATGTTTTTTCAAACCAAGGAACGGCTTTTGAATATTCCTCCAGCTCAAAATAGGCATACCCGAGATTGTACCAGGCATTTTCGATTGAAAAATCCTTGAAACTTCCACTGTTCATCTTTACCAACGCTGATAATTGGTTGATACATGATGAAAAATCTTCCTTGATAAAGGCAATTTCACCACGCCAGAAAAGTGATGAAGCATAAAAAGAGGATGATTTGTACTTTCCCAATAATGAAAACATGCGATCAGCTTCATCATATTGCAAGTCTTTGAATAACTCAATGCCTCTTCCAAAATAAATTCTTGGTGCCACATCAGCAATATTTGCCGTTGAAGCACCAATATTTTCCATCATGATGATTGCCTGACGAAAATTATTGGTCTTCGCGTAATAACGAATCAATATCTCTTTACACTCCGGAATCATGGGAGAATTGGGGTCTTCTTTTAGGAACCTGATCAATCCTTGCAAACCTTGGTCCTCAAATCCGGACTCAAGTGAAAGTTTTGCAAATTGAAACCTTGCTATGGTCATTTCCGTATTGGCAAGTCTGCTTGAAAGAACCAATTGAAATGCACTACGGGCATTAAGCTTATCATTTATCTGTAAGAAAGAATGCGCCAAAACATAATTGGCCTCTTGGGCTAATTTATCAAAGCCGGAAGACAATGGTTTTAATTGTTCTATGGCCTTGGTAAACTTTTTTAAATGATAATACCCCGTGCCCAATTCAAATCGTTGGGTAGAATTCAAAATATTGCCCGATACCAAAATTTTTTCATAGAGCGCGACTGATTTATCATAATCTGACTTATTGAAATAAATAGAAGCCAAAAGCTGTTCCATTTCTTTTGCATGTACCCCATCGCCTTGGGACAAATAATTTTCTCCATATTGAATGGCTTCACTCACATCTCCATTTTCATTGGCAATAAAAGCAAGATAAAAAGGCACAGCCTTTGAATAATTTGGATGCTTCAACAGAAGGTTGAAATTTTTGGCCGATTCACCAAACCTCCTTTCTGAAAAATCAATAAATCCCAAATAATATTGAGCATCTGCCTTGTATACAGACTTATCGATTTGTAAAATCTCTCTTAAAAAGGGTCTGGCATTATCAAATCTTTTTAAAGAAAAATATCCAACTCCTTTTTCAAACTGAACCCTCTCTGCTTCTTCACTACTGAGATATAAACGATCTGTTTTTTCCAACATTTCTATCGCATCCTGGTACATTGAAAGAGAAAAATAATAGTGCCCAAGGTGATAGGCCAACTTTACTGCTACGGATCGCTGTTCAGTCGACTGCATCAATGCCTTTCCGTTTTTAACCGAATAAGTTTCATTGGAAATGATACCGGAAGCCAACAACATCAATTGTAAGGCTGATTTTTCCGCCTCACTATAATCCAGGTCCTTGATTTTTCCCCAGTTGGATGTCAAATAGGCATTGGCTGAAGAAAATTTTCCACTTTCATAGAGATCATTGGCTCTTTCCAGCATTCGGGATTTTGGGGTCATCCCAATAGTGGACTGTGCCATTGAAAAATTGGATCCAAAAAAGCAATAGAGAATGAAGGATGACAAGATTTTAGCAAAAAATGATTTCATGCCCCTACTTTAAGTTTACTGGTCCAAAAATAACCTTTAAATCACGAGATCCCATCAATATATTACCTTTGTAATCCTATATTTAACGAAGATTTATTTACTCAATAGGAACCATATGAAAAAACTATTAAGTATCCATTACAATAGTTTGGCATTTAATTGCTCCATGTTCATACTCAGAATAACGTTAGGAGCTTTGATGATGGCACATGGATATTCAAAACTGATCGGATTTCAATCCATCAAACCAAAGTTTTACGACTTCCTGGGACTCGGCTCTACCACATCGCTGACTTTGGCCATTTTTGCAGAATTTTTCTGTGCTTTATTCATCATCATTGGATTGTTTACGAGAGTTGTTGCCATCCCATTGATCATCACCATGACAGTAGCATTGTTCAAGGTTCATCAAATGGATTTCTTTGACACAGGAGAAAAAGCAACCCTTTTCCTTTCGGGTTTTCTGGTCTTGCTATTGTGCGGGCCAGGCAGGGCAAGTGTAGATGGAATAGCGAGCAAATGAGCATAAATTGAACGATTATTTAGTTGAAACGGGAAGACTGAAATGACGAAGGCTACTATCATTACCATTGGAGATGAACTGTTGATCGGACAAACGATCGACACAAACAGTGCCTGGATGGCAACTGAGCTCAATAAAATCGGCGTGCATATTCACAAAAGAGTTGCAGTTGGAGACAACTGGAAGGATATCTGGTCGGCCTTGGAAAAAGAAAGCCTGGATGCCAATCTTGTTCTTATTACCGGTGGCTTAGGCCCAACATCGGATGACATCACCAAACCGCTCCTTTGCAGTTATTTTGGCAGCCAATTGACTGTCAACGAAGAGGCCAGGGATAATGTAATAGATATTTTTACCAAAAAACTCAACAGGCCTCTGTTAGAAAGAAATTTGAAACAAGCAGAGGTCCCTGATAATTGTACTGTTATACAAAACACCCGAGGTACTGCCCCTGGAATGTGGTTTGAAAAAGAAGGGGTTGTTTATGTAAGCATGCCAGGCGTACCCCACGAGATGAAGGGAATGATGGATTTGTATGTTCTGCCAAGAATTCAAGAAATATTTGATCTAAAACCCATACGCCATAAAACCCTGCTAACCGCTGGAATAGGAGAATCATTTTTGGCTGAAAAACTGACTGGATTTGAGGCCCAGCTTCCCGAATCGGTTAAAATGGCTTATTTACCCAATTATGGAATGGTGAGGATCAGGCTTTCGAGTATTGATGCTGAAGCTCCAATCGATGAGCAGTTTGAACTCCTGAAAGGAATGGTGTCTGAACACATGGTCATTGATCGGGATCTATCCATCCAGGAATCAGTTGCAGAAAAACTTCTGGAATCCAATAAAACCATTTCAGTGGCTGAAAGTTGCACTGGAGGTTATATCTCCCATCTGTTTACCAGCATACCCGGAAGCAGCAGGTTTTTCATGGGATCTGTAATTGCCTATGACAACGCTGTCAAGAAAAAGCTTTTGGATGTATCTGAGGAAACATTGAATACCCATGGCGCAGTGAGCATGGAAACAGTCAGACAAATGGCAAAAGGTGTTAGGGAGAAAACAGGAACCGATCTTGCTTTGGCAACCTCAGGAATCATGGGGCCGGGAGGGGGTACTGAAAACAAGCCGGTAGGCACCGTGTTTGTCGCAATTGCTTCCCAAGAAAAGATTGAATCAACCAGTTTCCATTTTCGGTTTGACAGAAAAAGAAACATAGAGCTTACCGCAGCACATGCATTGGACTTTTTGAGGAAAAATATGGGATAAGTTGATCCAGGAATATCCTCTATGCAATGTCCAAATGAACTAATTTTGCTTCAAATACCTGTCAAAGAGAATGTCCCTTGTCAATATCATAATGCCCAAACTAGGGGAAAGTATCATGGAAGCCACAGTGCTAAAATGGCACAAGAAAGTGGGCGATATGGTAACAATTGACGAAAATCTCTTGGATATCGCTACTGACAAAGTTGATAGCGAAGTTCCATCAACGGCAGAGGGTGTTCTGGAAGAGATTTTGTTCAGGGAAAATGAAGTTGTTCCAATCGGCTCAGTAATCGCCAGGGTCAGAACCAAAGTTGCCGATGATAACGTCGAAATGCCCCCAACTTCATCCCCCATCGACCAACCCGAACCTCAACACAAATTTGCGGATGATCATCTTTTAGAACAAGCTGCCGAAGCAGCTGTTCCATTCATCCCATCCAGCAATGAATACAGACCGAAATCGGAATCTGTTCGGTTTTATTCCCCTTTGGTCATGAATATTGCCAGCAGGGAGGGAATAGAAATAGCAGAACTCAATCAAATAACCGGAACAGGAAACGATGGCAGGGTATCCAAGAGAGATATACTGAACTATATTGAAAACAAGAGATCCGGCAGTTTTAGGAACAAAGAGGTTACGAATGGTACAAGTGCCAACAATGGAGCCCATAGTTTCCCGAAAGAAGAAATACGCAATATATCGGCAGCGCCTCCTTCACATCACCCCCAATATTCCAACAATGTTGAAGTTGTGGAAATGGACAGGATGAGAAAACTGATTAGCGATCACATGCGCAAAAGCCTTGATACAAGTGCTCATGTCACCAGTTTTGCAGAAGCGGATGTCACCAATCTGGTAAAATGGCGTGAAAAAGTAAAAAAAGAATTCGAAAAAAGAGAAAACGAGAAGTTCACCCTAACCCCTATTTTCATAGAGGCGATTGCAAAATGCATCAGAAAATATCCAATGTTGAATGCCAGTGTAGATGGCGAAAGAATATTGCTGAAAAAAGATGTCAACATTGGAATGGCAACAGCTCTTCCCAATGGGAATTTGATTGTCCCGGTCATAAAGTATGCAGACCAGCTTAGCATGATTGGCCTTGCCAAGCACGTTAATCGATTGGCCAACTTGGCAAGAAATGGACAACTCCACCCTTCCGATATCCAAGATGGTTCATTCACTTTTACCAATATTGGGACATTCGGGAGCCTCATGGGTACTCCGATTATCAACCAACCACAGGTAGGCATTCTCGCAACAGGAGCCATCAAGAAAAAACCGGTTGTAATGGAATCAGAAAAAGGAGATAGCATTGCCATCAGGCATATGATGTTTGTATCATTGTCATACGATCATAGGATCATTGATGGAGGACTTGGTTCACTTTTTCTTTCTGCATTTGTGAATGAACTTGAATCATTTGACCTCAACCGTTCAATCTAGTGGATTCTTCCGTTTTCCTGATCACACCACCTTTTACCCAGCTCAACACCCCCTATCCTGCTACTGCCTACTTGAAGGGGTTCCTAAACACCAAAAAAATCCCAACGGAACAAGTAGACCTTGGAATTGAAACCATTCTTCGGCTATTTTGTAAAAAGGGATTAACAAACTTATTCCAACACATAAAGGCACTAGGGGTAGAACTTTCCCCCAATGCGGCCAGAATACTAGCGCTTGAGAATGAATACCTGAATACCATTGATCATGTGATTGGCTTTTTGCAAAGCAAATCCCCAACATTGGCCTATAGCATCAGCAAAAGAAAATTTTTACCAGAAGCTTCCCGCTTCTCCCATACAGATCAACTGAATTGGGCTTTCGGCAACATGGGGATACAGGATCTTTCGAAGTATTTAAGTACAATGTACCTGGAAGACCTTTCCGATCTGATCCAGGAAACCACAGATGAACATTTTGGTTTTAGTAGATACGCTGAAAAGTTGGGGCGAAGTGCCAATAGTTTTGATGAATTATATAATAGTTTAGCCCAAAACAGCAGCTACATTGATAATGTATATCTTGAAATATTGAGTGAAAAAATTCATTTATTCAAGCCAAAACTGGTAGGCTTTTCTGTACCCTTTCCTGGTAATTTGTATGCAGCATTCAGGTGTGCCCAATGGTTGAAATCCAACCATCCCGAAATAAAAGTTATGATGGGCGGTGGATTCCCCAATACTGAACTAAGGTCTTTGAAGGATCCAAGGGTATTTGACTATTTTGATTTCATAACATTGGATGATGGTGAAAGGCCAGTTGAAAATATCATCCAATACCTTAACAACGAGATTAAGGTTTCTGAACTCAAAAGAACGTTCAAAAGGGAGAACAATGAAGTAATATATATAAACGCTAACACTTCTAAAGATTATAAGCAGACAGAAGTCGGAACACCCGATTACTCCGGACTTCCCCTTGACAAATATATTTCAGCGCTGGAAATCGCCAACCCAATGCACAGGTTGTGGAGCGATGGAAGATGGAACAAACTCACAATGGCACATGGCTGTTATTGGGGTAAATGTACTTTTTGTGATATAAGTCTAGATTATATAAAAATTTATGAGCCTGTAGCTGCCAGTATGATCTGTGACAGAATGGAAGCATTGATCAATGATACTGGAGAAAACGGATTTCATTTTGTAGATGAAGCTGCCCCACCATCGCTCATGAAAGCGCTGGCGCTGGAAATAATCAAGAGAAAGCTTGTTGTCACATGGTGGACCAATATTCGTTTTGAAAAAAGTTTCACCAGAGATCTCTGCATTTTATTGAGGGCATCCGGTTGTATTGCTGTAAGCGGGGGACTGGAAGTAGCTTCAGACAGACTACTGGAGTTGATTGAAAAAGGCATAACTGTTGCCCAGGTTGCCAAAGTGAATCAACATTTTACTGATGCGGGTATAATGGTCCATGCCTATTTGATGTATGGATTTCCAACCCAAACAGACCAAGAAACTGTCGATTCACTAGAAATGGTTCGCCAGCTATTCAAAACAGGCGTATTACAGTCAGCCTTTTGGCATCAATTTGCCATGACAGCCCATAGTCCGGTTGGCTTGAATCCAGCAAAATACAATGTGATAAACAAATCTAAGCAAGGAGACTTTGCCAACAATGATCTGGTACATGAAGACCCGAGTGGATCTGATCATGAGCGCTATGGCTTTGGTTTAAAAAAGTCCCTTTTCAATTATATGCAACAAAATTGCTTAGATGACCCATTGCAAAAGTGGTTCGAATTTAAAATTCCCAATACCAAGGTTCCAAAAGATCACATTGAAAAAATTCTATTGGAACCTGAATGGAGAAATTTGCGCGATGACAACAAGGTAATTTGGATGGGTAAAGTTGCTGGGGTAACAAATATTATCCAATCCAAAAAAGGGATGAAAAGAGAACTGATGGCCATTAACTTACATGATAAATCAACGACAATCAAAATCGAGGTTCCTGTCAAGCATGGAGAGTGGCTAACCAAGATTCTTCATGAATTGGAAACGCCGGGTAAAATCATGACCGTTCAGCAACTCAAAAAAGACTATTCGGATACAGGTCTGGACGATTTTGATCTCTTCATGGAAAACAAACCTATCAGCAACCTTTACAAGGTAGGATTGCTTTACCTCTGAATATTATCCAGTTGGGTCTCCAAGCCCCAGCTTTTGCCCTTCTCAATGGCAGGAACACCATCGGAGAGCCAAACAGCAGGCTTTTCTCCCTTTAGCAGCCAATCAAAGAATTGTTGTTCCCTGATTTGAATATCCTTTCTGTTTTTTCGTTCAATCAGATTATGTGCTTCACCATTGTAGTTCAACAACCAAACCTTTTTGTTCAACCTTCTCATGGCAGTAAACATCTCAATTCCCTGGTACCAGGGAACGGCTCCATCATTGTCATTAGACATGATCACCAACGGTGTCTTCACTTTAGGCAAATGAAACAAGGGTGAGTTTTCTATATACAAGTGGGGTTTTTCCCACAAAGTTGCACCGATTCGGCTTTGGGTCTTTTCATATTGGAATTGACGATTCATGCCACTCTCCCATCGAATACCGCCATATGCACTTGTCATGTTGGCAACAGGTGCCCCGGCCCATGCAGCTGCAAAAAGAGGTGTTCTGGTAATAATATGGGCAACCTGATAACCACCCCAACTTTGTCCCTGTATTCCCATTTTTGTACTATCAACCCAACCCCGCTTGACCAACGCTCGTGCTCCGCTTACTACATAGTCAAAAGCAGCTTTGCCAGGATAACCATCTTTGTAATGAATATCAGGAGCCAATACCATGTAGCCTCTGCTCACAAAGAAAGGTATGTTCAACCTGCTGGGAGTAGGCGCTGGTGCCAGATAGCTGTATAACCCGTCGGAAAGCGTCTCATAAAAATAAGCGATCAGTGGATATTTTTTACTTGGATCGAAATTTTCTGGCTTGTACACAATACCGGTTGCCATTTTCCCATCGTAAGCTTTCCAAGTAAACAATTCAGCAGTCATCCAATTATATTCTTTCTGTTGCAAGTTGATCTTGCTCAATTGTAACTCAGCCTTTAAATCTTTGGTGAAATGTAGCTCTGGCGAACTACTGAAAGATTCTTTTGTGTATAGATAACTGTCAGTTAGTCTCGCTTTTAAAAAGCCTGAGATATTATAAGGACCTGCTTGAATCTCTTTTGGATGATTGTTGCTGCTAAGTGACATAGTGGCAATACCGGAATGCTTGTTTTTTTCATTGAAAATTCTGAAAACGAGTGACTCCGAATGATGCAGATATTTCTCTTCAGGATCGAGATTTATGTATCGGAAGGAGATGGCGTTTTTTCTGCCGATACCGAAAGTGATATTCTTGGGAGTGATTAATCCATCAGGATCCAATTGCCAAATATCATGGCGATCATAAACATAAAGAAAAGAATCGCTTTGATGCCATTTCAGAATACCATATGGATTGGGATCAGATGGCATATCATAGTCTTCTTCAAAAAGCTTTGTAGGGACTGACTTACTGATGTTTTTTGAAATTCCATTGGAATAGGTAAAGTAATGTCTTTGTGACATATCATACCAGTAAACATATTTACCAGATGGGGAAATCTGAGGCATACCATTGAGGTTGGAAGCGATTCTTTTTCTGCTCCCAGAAACAGCATCAATGGTGAAGACAGATTTTCTTGTTGTTCCCTCCCATTGCATGGGTATCCTGTTTCCCTTATCGGTTACACCAACGATCAGATCTCCATCACCATCCGGAGTGGTTAATACGGATGGAATGTCTATATCTGCCAATTGCATGAACTTTCTAGATGCAAGGTCAATCATAGCTAAATAGGATCTTTTATTTTCCTGATCTGCCATTCTCAACTGATAGGGCTGAAGATAATCATCCTTGTAATGCCAGATGTCCAGCTTTACAAGGTCCATTTCGATCAAACTCGTATCCCGAATTGGCTTGACAGGTGCAGTACCGATATATACTCTTTTTCCGGATTGACTGAATTTTGGAAGGCTGTTTTCACTGATTGCCCAATTGGCTTTCATCCCAACCGTGAATTTATCCGCCAACACACTGGCTTCTTTATCACCGTTTTTCCAATACCATAGTTTATAGAACTTTTGCAATGATTTGTATGAGCTGTCTCTTTCTGCTAAAAATGCAATTTGATAACCATTTTTATCTATCGAAAAAGATTTAAAATCATTGCCCCCTTTTAACAATGTATCGGTTCGATTCTCAGCAGGACGCCAAATGAACACTGAAGGCAAAATTGCTTTATCCGATTTTTTAGCGGATGACTCAAGAAGAAGGATTTTGGCGTTTTCACTCCATTGATATTCATTGATCAGAGGGAAAGATTTTGAAAATTCGGTTCCCAATGCATATAAAATGAGATCAGTTCCTTCCTGAAAAGGAGCCTGGATTCCATTATCCCCCTCAGCATCTTGCCAAAAATCATCATCCTGTTCACCTTTTCCAGTAAGCTTTTTCTTTTGTTTCTTATCTGGAACTTGTTCTATAATAAGGGGGATGCTCTGCTTAATTGTATCTTTTGAATGAGCAAGGGTATCTTTTACTACTTTTTTGATAAGTGTATCTATGTTCTTTTTTGCAAAATGTACAGCAAGATAACCACCAGCTTTGTCCGGCATTTTATACGAACTGACATTGGAAATTTTTTCAGCCTTTCTTTTTTCAAGATCATAGATAACCAATGAGTCTTTTGGAAAATCTTCAGGCTTTAGTTTTTTTATTTTAGCATTACGGACTTCGGCATATGGCGGCTTGACCTTGAAAACCAGAAACTTTCCGTCATAAGAAAAATCAAGAGCATATCCTCTTGGAAAGGCAGTTTTGAATGAAGAATCGGTCTTTTGCAGGAACAAAGTTCCATCACCCTCCTGAACATCCACCACATAGGCGATCCATTCACCATTGGCATTGATTTTTCTTTCTCCAATGGTTTGCCAATTGTCATAGACGGAATGATCCAGTACCTTTTTCTGAGAATAGACAGGCGCTCCAAAAAAAGTAGCAAGCAAAAGCAAGGCAGTGATTCTTTTCATCAAAGTTTTAATTGAATAGTTGACTTTTGAATACTCAAATATAGATAAACTTGGGATTGAAGGAATTATCAACCTCTTTTTCCCCAGGTTCGAAAGGTTTGAATCAGTACAGTTAAAAATATTATCCCGATTCCAAAATAAAAGGAAGGACCAAGCTCTCTGTGCTCCTGATAAATCAGAAAGGCAAGTGCAATGCCATAAACAGGTTCAAGATTATAGCTAAGATTGACCGTAAACGGTGAAATCTTTTGCAAGGAACGAATGGATAGATTAAATGCCAAAACTGTGCAAAAAAGACTCAACACCATCAACCATACAAAATCTAAAGAAGTAGGCAAGTAACGTTCAACAGGAAAAAACTGGAAATAAAAAGGAAGGAAAAACGTCAGGGCTATCCATCCTCCTCCCAATTCATAAAACGATATTGTTTCCGGATTGTGCTTCCCAACCATTGATTTGTTTAATATGGTAAACAGGGCAGCCAAAAAGGAGGAAATAAGGCCGAAGACAATTCCGAGCTGATAATTATTGGCAAAATGAAAAATCAAATACACCCCAAACATTACAGCAATTCCTAAAAGAACTTCAACAGGATCGATCTTTCTTTTTAATAGCAAGGGTTCAACAATGGAAGAGAAAAAGCCAATTGAAGAAAAACAAACCAACCCCACTGATACATTTGAATATTTAATACTGCCATAAAAGAAGACCCAATGAAGAGCAATGATAAAGCCAATACCAATGAGTGAAAAAAATGATTTATGAAAACGCAGGGAAACCTTTTTTGTAATAAGCGCCATTATTCCCAGGGCAATGGCAGTAAAAAATAACCTGTACCATACCAATAAACCTTCATTAATTGAGATCAATCTACCCAAAACACCTGTGAAGCCGGCCAGAAGAATTGCAATGTGTAACTGTACAAAAGCCTTTTTCATTTGAATCTGCTAAGGCTTTTATTTTTTTATGTTTTTCAGGTACTTCCCTATCAAATATTGCCATTGCATTGATACAACTCCCATTATCCCCTCTTTGATGATACCCTTGGTCATTTTAGAAGCTCCAAATTCTCTGTCTCGAAATACAATTGGAACTTCCCGAATGTTGAACCCGAGACGCCAGGCAGCAAATTTCATTTCTATCTGAAAGGCATAACCTATGAATCTAATATTTTGAAGATTCATTGACTGAAGTACTTTGCTGGTATAGCAAATGAAGCCAGCGGTAGGATCGTTTACAGGCATCCAGGTAAATAGTTTGCTATATAATGCCCCACCCTTTGAAATCAATTTTCTGGTCAAAGGCCAATTCTCAATTTGCCCCCCCTTGATGTACCGGGATCCTACCGCCAGATCAGCTCCATGCAAGGAACAGGCTTCATATAATCTTTCAAGATCTTTGGGATCATGTGAAAAGTCGGCATCTATCTCAAATATATGGGTGTAGCTTCTTTGAAGAGCCCACTCAAAACCCAAAATATACGCAGTTCCAAGCCCTAATTTACCAGATCGCTGAATCAGAAAAACACTATCCGCCTTGATTTTTTGGATACCCTCGTTGATTGAGCCCAGCAGACGATCAGCCTTTTCGATGGTCAGGCGATCGAAGTCGAGCCTAAAGCCGAAACGGCTTTCCAGTATTTGATTGATCTTCTTTGGGGATGATTGTCCAATATCGTTAAGTTTCATAGTGTCATCCTAATTTCATATATTTAGTGCTGTTCAGAGTTTTTTCTAATTGATTGACGACATGGCGCTTTTTGGCCACCGCATTCGAGTACTTGCTGCGGTAAATCTCGAATTTTTCGTAGTTTTTAGAGCCAAGAGCGTGTTTCATCCTTTGCTGTAATAGATCGATTTCGCTTTGTAAACGCGAGAGCAACGAATCATTCTTTTCAAGATCGGCGGCCTGGGCCATGTGATTTTTCTGCCAGAGCATGGCAAAGGCCACGGCATGACTCTTCCTACCAAAATCTTTTCTATGTACAGAGTCTACGGGCACCGACCACTGGTCGCCACGTCGTTTTACCCACAAACGGCCGACTCCAATAGAATCTTCGGACTCTGGCCAGACGACGAGAGACTTAGAGTCGTTGATCATCTTTGTCAACTCTCGGTTGGCAAAGTCTCTTATTTTTTTAGCCGATTGGGGGTTCATGCCTTGGATAGCAAGAATCCAATCAATGCTGTGACCAAGATCCCAACGGCACTGCCAGCGACGGCCATGAGCCTGTTGTTAAAGTTGATATTGGTTTTAGTCAACGACTCGTGGAAATCCGTTTTCATTGAAGAAACTAACTCAGCTAATTTCTCTAACTTCTGTTCCATGACCTCAAGCCTCCGATCA
>RFVQ01000170.1 GCA_009922495.1 Chitinophagia bacterium | reverse complement strand
TTTTTCCTTGGCAGCTGTTGCTTTCTTGGTAGTATCCTTTTTGGTTTCCTCTGCCGTGCTTTTGACTTCAAAGCTTATCCATTGTTCTTCTTTGACAAACTTTAAGTTGTCCAGGCTCATGTGCTTCCCATCGAATGGATCTTTCACAATCCTGGTGATGGCAGCAGCCAACTTATCGTTGTCAAACATGGGGGTCTTGGTCAGTTTGACCGGATCGACGACATACCATTTCTTGCCGGAGGTTGTTTCATAGGTATACCAGAATTTATTTCCTGTCTTCATCCAATGCGGGTCCACCGCGGTTGAGAAAATCATCTTCTCCAGTTTCTTGGGGGAGAACCTGGCCGCCAATTCGTAGTTGGCCTTTTGATGAGCGGTGAATTGAGCATTGACTGTAAAAGAGAGCAATACCAGTAAAAATTGTAAAAGCCATTTCATGAGCAATTGTTTTCGGTTGGTCTAAAGATAGGAGCATTTTGCATAAATTCGCTTGAAGACAAAATATGCTTAGAACGTTTATCCTCCTCGCTTTTTTCACGAACATGCAGACGGCACTATTGGCACAAAAAACAATTTCTTATCTGGCATTGGGCGATTCTTATACCATAGGAGAATCCGTTCCGATCTATGAAAATTTTCCCTACCAGACCGTACAAATGCTGCGTTCAAAAGGAATGAATATCCATGCGCCTGAAATTGTTGCCAGGACGGGATGGACCACGGATGAGTTGATGGCAGGAATTGAAAAAACGAAGTTGTTGAAGGAATATGACCTTGTGAGTCTGCTGATCGGTGTCAACAATCAATACAGGGGCAGGAGCTTGGAGGAATTTGGCAAACAGTTTGAAGCGCTGCTCAACAAGGCTGTTTCTTTTGCCGGTGGAAAAAAAGAACATGTATTTGTGGTCAGCATACCAGATTGGGGGGCCACTCCTTTTGCGGCAGGCAGAGACCGAAAAAAAATCGAAGAGGAGATCAATGCCTTCAATGCTTTGAAGAAAAAATTGACAATGGAAAGGGGCATTCAATTCATTGAGATCACAGAAGGTTCAAGGGCGGCGATCATCGATGAAAGTCTTGTGGCAAAAGACAAACTTCATCCCTCCGGAAAAGAATATGCCAAATGGGCTGAGAAATTGTCTACAGCCATCTTGAACAGAGCAAAGCTATGATCGTTTGATCAAATCCTTGATCACGCTGAACAGGATCAGTGCGATCATGACCACCAGCCCCACTTTGACCTCAGCCTTGTATTTTTGAAAGAAGTTTTTGAACATATTTATTTCAGTTAGAGATATTGTTTCAATTAGAGATATTCTCTCAGTTAGAGATATTGTTGCATTTGTTCCGCATAGTTCCTTGCTTTTTCACCTGCCAGTTTTGCAAAATCCTCACCACCCGAGGCAAAGATAATATCCCGGCTGACATTGACCAGCAATCCCACCTCTCCATTCATGGCTTTCAGTGAGATCTCTTCCAGGCTGCCCCCCTGTGCCCCTACACCGGGGACCAGGAAAAAATGATCGGGTGCTATTTGCCTCAGGTTGATGAATTCATCGGATTGAGTGGCACCCACGACAAACATCAGGTTTTCTTTACTGCCCCAACCCGCGACCGTGCGGATGACTTTTTCATACAATTTTTCTCTTGCTTCCCCTGCCAGTGGCTTCAATTCAAAATCAGCAGCACCGGGATTGGAGGTGAGCCCCAATACAATTGCCCACTTGCCTTCAAATTGCAGAAAGGGTTTGACACTGTCTTCTCCCATATAAGGAGCCACGGTGATGGCATCAAATGGCAGATTTTTCAAAAAGGCTATGGCATATTGGGTGGAAGTATTTCCGATATCCCCTCGTTTGGCATCTGCAATTTTGAAGTGGGTATCGGGTATGTAGTTCACTGTTTTCTCCATACTCTCCCAGCCTTTCAACCCCTGTGCTTCATAGAAGGCCGTATTGATCTTGTAAGAAACGCAGTAGGGCAAGGTTGCGTCGATAATGGCTTTGTTGAAAGCAAATACTGGATCTTCTTCTCCTTGCAGGTGTACCGGTAATTTGGCGGGGTCCGTATCCAGTCCCACACACAAATAAGACTTTTTCTCCCGGATGGTATTGATGAGTGTTTGTCGGTTCATGGTTGATCCATTCTCTATTGCAAATGTAGCGCTTTCAGTATCTCTCCTAATGCCTTAAAAAATTGGTATGCTTCGGTATAACTGTTATAAAGGGGAACGGGGGCCAGTCTGATCACATTCGGCTCTCGCCAATCCACCATAAATCCTTTTTCAAAAAGTTGATCGTATACTTCCTTTCCCTTTTCATTGAAAAGGAGGGAAAGCTGGCAACCCCTTGAGGAGGGAGTAATGCATTGGACCTGTGGCGCAAGAGAATCCTGCAGCAGAAAATGAGTCCATTGGACAAGTTTTGCCTGTTTCTCCAGTATCCTGGTCCATCCGGCAGCCGCGAACAATTCCAATGATGATCCTAGACATGCGTAATTGAGAACAGAGGGCGTACTCAGTTGCCAGGCGCTTGCATCGGGTGCAGCCGAAAAACGGTTTTTCATCAGGAATCTTTCATCCTTCCGATACCCCCACCATCCGCTCAATCTCTTCATTCCTTGATCATCCAGATGGCGTTCATGGACAAACACACCTGCAACGGCACCCGGACCACCATTGAGGTATTTATAGGAACACCAGCAGGCAAAGTCGACTTCCCAATCATGCAACTGCAAGGATACATTTCCGATTGCATGGGCCAGATCGAAACCCACTTTGGCGCCCACTGCATGAGCAGCGCGGGTGATCCCTGCCATGTCAAAAAGCTGGCCCGAATAGTAATTCACTCCTCCTAAAAAAACCAATGCCAACTCTTCACCATGATCCTGAATGGCCTGGACAATATGAGCATCTGGTATCACTTCTGTTTCATCAGCTGCGGCCAATTCGATGATGATCTCATCAGGATCCAGGTGCAGGTGCTCCAGATAAGATCTTATGGCATACTGATCACTGGGGAAGGCCTTCCCTTCCATCAAAATCTTCTTTCTCTTTCCTGCAGGCTGATAGAAACTGACCAGCATGAGGTGGAGGTTGACAGACAATTGATTCATGATAGAAATCTCGACAGGCTTTGCTCCCGCGATGGGAGCCATTCCTTGCTGAAGTTTTTCGTGCAAGTCCAGCCAGGGATCCTCTCCTTTGAAAAAGGATTCCACTCCTTCCTCCTGCCATTGATGCAAAATTTTTTCAATAGCAGCTTTGGTTTTCTTTGGTTGCAAACCCAATGAATTTCCCAAAAAATAAGTGCGATCAACTCCTTTGTTCTGTGGAATCAAAAACGATGAACGAAAAGTTTGCAAAGGATCTTCAAGATCCATCTTTTCGGCGAATGATAAATTGTTTTGAAACTCACTCATGTTCAGATGCTTCCGGTTCTGCCTCCATCGACAGGAATGCAGATACCATTGAGATAAGAGGCTGCCGGGGAAGCCACAAAGGCCGCAACGGCTGCAATTTCTGAAGGATCACCAAATCTTTTTGCAGGAACGGATGACCGCATCTTTTCCTGCATCTCATCCTTGCTCACCCCATTTCTATGGGCAAAACTTTCGGCCACCGCTTCCAACCGTGCCGTTGAGATAAACCCGGGCAAGAGGCTGTTGACCGTTATCCCATATTGGGCCAATTCATTGGATAGGGTCTTGGACCAGGAAGCGACAGCTGCCCGAATCGTATTCGAAACACCCAGGTTGTCCAATGGAATGCGGACAGAAGTGGAGATGATGTTGATGATCCTGCCCCATCCTTTCGCTTTCATGGAGGGCACAAGGGCTTGTGCCAAAACTTGGTTGCATACCAGGTGCTGGCGAAAAGCAAGCTCGAAAGCCATGGGATCTGCCTCAAATATGGGTCCCGCTGCAGGTCCTCCTGTATTGTTGATGATGATATCGATCTCATGCTCAAGAGCGATTTCCTGCACGAGAGATTGAAATGCATTGAGATCGGTAAAGTCAACCGTTTTGAATGCATGCTGTTGTCCCTCAGATGTACTCAATTCAGCAATGGCTTGCTCGAGTGAGGATTTGCTGCGTGAAAGCAACAAGCACGTTGCTCCCAGGTCGGCCAGTTCAATGGCGATGGCCTTGCCTATTCCTTGTGAGGCCCCGCAAACCAATGCTTTCTTTCCTTTCAATGAAACGGCTATCATGATTCGTCGTCCATTTCGTTACGGATCTGCTCGGATACAGTCACCAGTATCTTGTCGATTCTGTGAGCATCCATGTCCACTATTTCAAAACGGAATCCTTTCCATTCAAATGTATCCGACACTGCAGGTATTCTCTCCAGCGTATGAAGAATAAAACCGGCAAGGGTATCAAATTCATGTTCCCCTTCATTCATCCAATCAGCCTTGTCAAAACGGGATAGAAAATCATAGAAGGGAATCTGTGCATCCACGAGGAAGCTGCC
>RFVQ01000169.1 GCA_009922495.1 Chitinophagia bacterium | reverse complement strand
ATACGGCTTTGATCAGGATCCCTTTTTCTTGCAATGATGCATGTATTTTTTGGGCGAATGCAACGGCATGGGTACCATCGCCATGGATGCAGATCGTATCGGGCTCAAGGCTAACAGCCTTTCCATTGGTGGACAAGACCGTTCCTGCTTCAAGCATCTGCCAAACCTGTGCGATGGCTGCTTCATCGTTTTCGATCAGCGCCCCTGTTTCGCTTCTGGGTGTCAGCAATCCTTCATCGGTATAGGTTCTGTCGGCGAAAGCCTCATTCCAAAATTTCAATCCCAGTTTTTGGGCTGCCGGTCCCGATGCACTGTTGGCCAATCCGTAGAGGATCATCCTTGCATCGAAATCTGCTACTGCATGGGCAATGGCCGTTGCAATAGCCGGATCGGAAGCAGCAGTGTTGTAAAGCGCTCCATGGGGTTTTACATGATGAAGGGGCATGCCCATGTCGGATGCAATGTCATGGAGGATGCGCAACTGATCGGTTACCAGTTGATACACTTCATCAGCCGATAGAGACATTTTTTTTCTGCCAAAATTTTCCCTGTCGGGATAAGAAGGATGCGCACCAATGGCCACTCCCTGTTTTCTGGCCAGGCTGATGGTTCGGATCATGGTATTTTCATCTCCTGCATGGTAACCGCAGGCAATATTGGCTGAACTGATAAAGGGCATGATCAGTGCATCACTGTCATAGCCTTCACCCATGTCACAGTTCAGGTCAATCCATTGCTTCATCTTTCAAATGTAGGCAATATGAAGTTTTTGTTTTTTTCTTATATTCAAGGATGAAATCAAGACGCAACTTCATCAAGGCTTCTACCCTGACTACAGCAGGATTGATCGCCACCAAAACTTTCTCCATGAACATCATCGGCAAAAACACACAGCCATCTGAGTTGGTGATTGGACACAATGGCCTGCAATACAAGGTCGACAAGGCCTGGGCCAAGGTCAACCCCTCCATGAATCCTGTGATCAACTGCCATGAGATGGTGCAGGACAGCAAGGGCAGGCTTTATATGGTGGGTGATGATGTGCACAACAATATCATGGTCTTTGATAAATCCGGACAATTGCTGGATACATGGGGTCATTCCTTTCCAGCGGGTCATGGACTGACCATCAGCAAGGAAAATGATGAGGATTTTTTGCTGATCGTAGACAATGGTTTTTACAGCGATGCTTCCGGCAAGGGAAAGTCGCAGCACGGCAATGTGGTGAAGACCGATCTGAAGGGTAGGATTATCTTTTCATTGGCTCAACCGCATACCATCGGGGTATACAAAGATGAGGACAAGTATTTCCCAACGGAGACGGCTGTTGCGCCCAATGGAGATATTTATGTAGCAGACGGATATGGTTCCGATTATATCCTGCAGTTCGACAGCAGGGGCAGGTTCATCAGAAAATTTGGTGGACACAACAACGAAAATCCCGAGCACAATCTGAAGAACGCACACGGTGTGGTTGTCGATACGAGGGATAAAAACAATCCTGTACTGATTTGTACATCTCGGGACGAATGTTGTTTCAAGATCTATACATTGGATGGAAAATTCCTGCGAAAGATTGATCTGCCCGGTATGTATGTATGCCGTCCGGTTATCCATGGCGATAAATTGTATGCAGGTGTTTGCTGGTCGAAGGACAAGGAAGGCAAGCGCAATGCCAATACTGGGTTCCTGACCATTTTGGATGCAAAAAATAAAGTGATTTCCAGTCCCGGCGGTACCGCACCCATCTATCAAAATGGTATCTTGCAGTCCACTTTCCAGGATGAGTCAAAGGTTTTCAACCATGGCCATGATGTTTGCATCGACGAAGATGAAAGCATTTATGTTTGTCAGTGGAACGCCAACAAGACCATGCCTGTGAAATTGACGAGAGTTTAACAACCAAAAACAACATCTAAAAATGGACAACAACAAAGTAGACATGTTCATTCTCAGCAATGGGAAGTATTTTGAGAGCAATCAGTTGATGCAGATCAGAGAGCGTTTGCTTACCCTGGATGATTCCAAGTGGTCAGTGATACAGACATTGCAGTTCAAGGATCCAACTACCAGTATCATTATTTCCATATTAGCAGGTACTTGGGGTATCGATCGTTTCATCATTGGTGATACGGGTTTGGGTATTGCAAAGTTGTTGACTTGCGGTGGTCTTTTTATATGGACAGTAGTGGATTGGTTCCTGATCATGGATGCCACCAGAGAGAAAAATTTCATCAAACTGCAACAGTTCCTGTATTGATGTTTTCCAGTGCACGCAGGTTGTATGGGTTGATGACTGTTTTTTGTGTGGCTGGATATACCTGGCTTTATTTGCACATAGATAAAAGCTGGTCAACACATGTTGGAACCGTCTGTATCCTGAAGAGGACCACGGGTATTCCTTGTCCCTCTTGTGGATCCACCCGTTCCATCTTATCCTTGTTGCACGGGGATCTTGTGGCAGCCTTGTTGTGGAATCCTTTTGGTTTTTTGATCTTCGCTGGACTCCTGATCGTGCCTTTTTGGATGATCCATGATGTGATCAGGAAACAAAGAACCCTGCTGATGGTTTACCAGACCATGGAATCCCACTTACAACGAAAAATCGTGGCCTGGCCATTGGTGATCATGGTATTGTTGAACTGGTGCTGGAATATTTACAAAGGGGTATGAAAGAACAGAACTTTTCTTATGTTCCTGATGAACAGGAGTTGGAAAAAGCTTCCAATGGATACATCATGTCGTTGGTTGCTGTTGTTGTTGGACTTCCTCTACCGGTTATCAACCTGCTGGCAACTTTTGTTTTTTTTCTGGCTAATCGAAGGAGTACTTATTTTGTTAGGTGGCATTGTACACAGGCACTGCTCTCCCAGTTCAGCTTGTTTCTTGTCAATACTGTTGGATTCTGGTGGACCCTGTCTGTCCTGTTCAGGGAAGATGTGGAGATCAGCAATCCTTATATTGCCTATATCGCAACGGTTCTATGTTTCAATATTGGAGAGCTGGTCCTTACCATTTATACGGCCATCAAGACGCGCAAGGGTGAACATATTTCCTGGTGGTTCTATGGTCCTTTGACAAACCTGATCTGTAAATCCTGATATGAAAAAGAGTTTGTTTCAAGCACTGTTGTTGATCCTGATCTTTGCCGGCATTTTTTACGGCCTCAGTCAGGTGAATTGGATGAAATTGTTCAGGGTGGAAAAAGTAACGGATGCACTGGAAAAGCAATTGGGTGATATGGTCTGGTCAGACATGGACAAGAAGTCCATCGAGTCGGGACCCGAGTATAAAAAGCTGGATTCTGTGCTCAATGCCATCTGCAAGGGCAATGGTCTCAACAGAGACGAAATCAAACTGCACCTGATGGAGGATGCCGAGGTCAATGCTTTTGCCTTGCCTGATCACCATATGGTGGTGTATACCGGATTGATCAAGGAGGCAAAGAGCAATGATGAGATCGCAGGTGTGCTGGCGCATGAGATCGCGCACATGGAGCTCAAGCATGTGATGAAGAAATTGGTGAAGCAGATTGGTTATTCGATCCTCATCAGCATCACTACCGGCGATGCAGGAGGCGAAGTAATCAAGGAAGTATTGGGGATCTTGACTTCATCTGCTTATGATCGATCACTCGAGAAAGATGCTGATTTGAAAGCGGTTGAGTATCTTAAAAATGCGAAGCTGGATGTGAAGGCCTTTGCTGATTTTTTATACCGTCTGGGAGAAGAGAATGAAGGAGCTGTTCCCCTGACATGGATCAGCACCCATCCTGATCCGAAGGAGAGGGCGAAGTATATATTGAAAGAGGGGCAAGTGACAAGGGACTAGGGAAGTTGATCAGATAAAAAGAAATCAATGAGTGTACAAGATGAAAAGATCGCAAGGATGAAGTTTTCATCGGTCTATCCTTTATACTTAACCAAGGTGGAAAGGAAGGGAAGAACCAAGGCAGAATTGGATCAGGTGATATCATGGCTTACTGGATTGGATGAAAAACAATTGCTGCAAACCATCAAAGAAGAACTGAGCTTTGAAGCCTTTTTTCAGAAAGCCAAGCTTCATCCCCATGCGCATCTCATCACAGGCGTCATTTGTGGTTATCGAGTAGAGGAGATTGAAAATCCACTGACCCAAAAAGTACGCTACCTCGACAAGCTTGTGGATGAACTCGCGAAGGGAAAGAAAATGGAGAAGATTTTGCGTGCTTAAATGAAGGAAAAAGAAGTATTCAGAACGGCATTTCAATTCCGGTTTTCAACCTGTTCATGGTTCTTCTTAGCTGATGGTATTGGTGCAGGCTTTCTTCTTCACTGATTTTACGGAACCTGATCTTTTCACCAGGACGCTTTTGTGCAAGTTTTGAAATAGCTGCTGAGCAAACCCTTCCTATTCGTGGATAACCTCCGGTGGTCTGAGCATCTGCCATCAGGATGATGGGCGTTCCATCGTGTGTGACCTGGATGATCCCTGAAGCAACAGGAGTAGAAACCATCTCATGTTCTTCTTGCATCAACAATTTTTCTCCT
>RFVQ01000168.1 GCA_009922495.1 Chitinophagia bacterium | reverse complement strand
TCGTGTACCAGGCTCATCACATTGTGATACCAGCCGATATGGCTTTCGATGATCTCTCCACTGCGGGGATCGTGTACATTCGGTCCATATGCATTGGCGATGTCTGATGCAAAATAGCGGATGACAGAGAAGCGGGCATCTTCCAAACTCATGGTGCTGTCATTCTCAGGCCACTCTTTGCCCATGATGGCATTTTTGAAACCTGCTTTTTCAAAAGCAGCCTGCCAGTCGTTCACGCCTTTGATCAGATAAGATCTCCATTTTTTGGGCGTAGCGGGGTCTATATAGTAGATGATGGGTTTTTTGGGTTCAACCAATTCACCCTTTTTCCATTTTTCTACGTCTTCGGGTTTGGGCTCCAGTCTCCAACGAACAATGAAGTCCTCTGTTTCGACTTTTTGCTGGTCATCGCTGTAAATGGTATAGTCGTCTGCAAAGAAACCTACACGGATATCATTCATTCTTTTCTTCATCGGTTTTTCAGGAAGAATAATGAAAGATGTATTGGTTTCCAATGTCACCACACCGGCTGCGTTGGCGGCAGGAAGGCTTGGTGTTGGGAACGGTGAAGGGGCACCAAAAGATGCACCTGCACTGGATGCAGAGAAGGTTTTTACCGTTCTTACCTCTGTATTGATGGGGAAGCTTTTGATGGTTTCAATGTAAGAGCGATCGGCCTGCAACATGGTCAGGCTGAATCTTCTTTTGGCACTGGCGTTCAATGATACCACCTGGTTATCACCTTTGAAGAAATCGGTAACGTCAATCACCGCACCGGAGGAATCCTTGCCCAATGACTTGATGTCAAATGCCGCTGCGATTGGATCCAGGTTTGAGTTGGTTACCGCCTTGTAGATGGGCTGGCTGGAATCAGCCACGCTGATGACGGTAACTACGCGCATGAAGATTTTGTTATCCGGACCTTTTTCAAATTTCACGACGTTCTGGTTGGCCAGTTCGCCACCATAGACTCCGCCACCGCCGGCAACCTTGGTGTAACGGGTAATGGCCATGATCTCTCTTCCGAAAAGCTTTTCGTCAATTTCGAAATAATATTTGTCATCAACTTTGTGAACTGTAAACAGACCCTTGGTTGATTTTGCCTTGGCTGTGATCACTTCCTTGTAAGGTTTTGGACCTGGTTTCTGTAGACCCATTCCAGGCATGGAAGGGGGGGGCGTTGCATTGGGTGCAGCCGGAGCCTGAGCCGGTGTCGGGGCAGGGGGCTGATCGCGCCTGTTCTGGGCGCTGACAATCATTTGTTGTGATAGGAATATCGCCGAAACGGCAAGCATCCTCACGAGCAGTTTTGATCTCATTTTTTTTGGTTTTGTGGATGGTAAATATAGCGGTAAACTGTAATAAAACAGTGAAATGTGTTCAAAGGTTCTGACGCTTTTGGAACGGAAAATTTGCGCCAATTTGAAATAATTTTAATTTTTTTTTGGCCCTGTGTTTTTTTTGTTCAATTTCCTTAACTTGCCCAGCGCCCTTTAAAATTTCCTCTCCGGACACGTTCTTGAAATGAGATTTTTTAGTAGCATTGTAAACAAAACCTTTTTTAACAAACAGAAACTAAAATTTAAAAACGAAAGTCATGGCTGAAACAAAACCAAATGCAGCTGCTGCTAAGTCAACCGCATCAGTTCAACCCAAAGGTGCTGGTAACGCAATTTCTTATCTGGCTCCGATCATTTGTGTGATCGCCGGATATTGTATCTGGAGATTTATTTTGGGAAGTGAATCTGGTTTCTCGAAGCCAGACCTCGAAGGTGGTTTCTGGCCAACACACAGAGGTCCCATTGGTGCTTGGAACCGTATGTACGAAGGTGGTATCATCGTTCCTTTGTTGATTGGATGTTTCCTGATGGTAGTGGTTTTCTCAATCGAGCGTTTCCTCACCATCAAAAAGGCTAACGGTACCGGCTCTAACGCTGAGTTCGTTCGCAAAGTACAATTCCACCTTGCCAACAAAGATGTTGATGCTGCTCTTGCTGCATGTGACAAGCAAAAAGGAAGTGTTGGTAATGTAATGAAGGCTGGTCTGAAGAAGTACAAAGAAATGATCACTGATGCTCATCTCAATACTGAGCAGAAAGTTCATGCCATCCAAAAGGAAGTAGAAGAAGCAACTGCGCTTGAACTCCCTATGCTGCAAAAGAACCTGGTGTTCCTTTCAACGCTTACTTCTCTCGGTACACTTGTTGCCCTTTTGGGTACAGTATTGGGTATGATCAAATCATTCTCTTCTCTTGGTGAAGAAGGTGGATCAGGTGCTGCTGCAGAATTGGCGGTGGGTATCTCTGAGGCCCTTTATAATACAGCATTGGGTATCGGTACATCTTCCGTAGCCTTGATGATGTACAACGTGTTTACTACAAAGATCGATTCTATCACTTACGGTATTGACGAGTCTGGTTTCACTTTGACCCAGAGCTTTATGTCTCAGTACAAGTAATCTCCTGGTGCATTATGGAATGCATCGGAAATAGCATCTAAATCTTTAAACAAGCAAACATGCCAAGTGTCAAAATAAAAAAACACGCACCTGAAAACGACATGACGCCTTTCGTGGACGTTGCGTTCCTGATCTTGTCGTTTTTCATGCTGGCAACAAAGTTCAAGCCAGAAGAACCAGTGGAGGTGACAACACCGAATTCGGTTTCTTCACAGGCGTTGCCGGAGAAAGATGCCTTCATGGTATCGATTGACAAGGATGGCAGGGTATTTGTTTCAATGGACAATCCACAGTCCCGTCAGTTGCTGATTGAGAACCTCAACACAACAAGGAACCTGGGCTTGACCACTGCGGAAATCAAGAATTTCATCAATGCACCCAGCGTTGGTGTTCCCTTCAGTCAGTTAAAGAGCTTGCTTTCATTGGATCCGGAATTGGAGAGCACGAAAAATGCGCTCAAGCAACAACCCGGTATCCCTTGTGCAGACACAACTGGAGGAGAACTCAATTTCTGGATTCGCGATGCACTTTCTGCTTATTCCGGAAAGAAACTGAACCTGCTGATCAAGTCTGATAACAGTACTAAATACCCCGCTTTTAAAAATGTTTTGAACGCTTTCAAACAAAATGACCAAAACAAGTTCCTGCTGGTAACTTCTCCTGAAGATGCTCCTCCCGGAACAGCTTTGTTTGAAACACGCCAAAAGCAAATTTTGAGTGGAAAATAAATTGATCAACTGTAAAAATTAATCAACATGGCAAGTGTAGATTCCGGTGGTGATGGCGGCGGTAAAAAAGGACCAGGCGTAAAAAAGGCCAAAAAGCTATCCACGAGAGTGGATATGACGCCAATGGTTGACCTTGGATTCCTTTTGATCACGTTCTTCATCTTCACCACAACCATGTCTCAGCCTACAGCAATGAACTTGTTCATGCCAAAGGATGTAGACAAGCCAGAAGACCAGAACAAGGTTAAAGAGTCCGGTGCCTTTACCATCATGCTCGGCAAACAGGATGTCGTTTACTATTATGAAGGAATGGATCCAGCTGCTCCCGGTAATTTCAGGACAGCTACCTTCAAAACCATTAGAGACGAGATCATCCGCAAAAAACAAAGCACCAATCCCGAAGACCTGGTGATGATCATCAAGCCTACAGAAGATGCGACCTATAAAAATACAGTCGACATTCTGGATGAGATGACCATCAACGAGATCAAGCGTTATGCAATGGTGGATATTTCCCCCGGAGAGTATCAGCTGATCAAAATAACCGAAGCGGCTGCAGGGATCAAGTGATTTGTGAAATTTGATAGTAATTGAATCTTATTAAAAAAGCGTTACAATGGATGCAAACAAAATACTAGGTGCCGAGCTGATCGACCTCATTTTTGAGGGAAGAAACAAAAGCTATGGCGCTTATGAACTGCGTACGGGGTATAACAAACGTCTCCGTAATGCATTGCTCTTGACAACGGCCATTGCTCTGTTGATCTTGCTGGCATCCTTCATTTCTTCACTTGATCTGGGCAATAAAAAAGGCCAGGTAGTGATCAAGGAAGTTCAGCTGGAGGAGATCAAGCAAGAGGAACCCAATGAGCCACCTCCACCACCTCCTCCCAAACCACCAGAACCACCCAAAGTGGAAATGGCCAAGTTCACTCCTCCAAAAGTTGTGAAGGATGAGGAAGTGAAAGAAGATGAGAAACCACCAGAAATTGAAAAACTGGAAGAAACCAAGATCGGTACCGTTAACCAGGAAGGTACCAAGGATGAAGGTATAGTAGCACCTCCTGTTGAAGACAAAGGTGGTGTTGTCGAAGCTCCCAAGGAAGATGACTCTGATAAGGTCTTCCAAAAAGTGGAAATCGATGCTGAATTCCCTGGTGGAACCTCCGGTTGGACACGTTATGTAACCAGAGAGATCGAAAGAAACATCGACGATCTTCAGGATGATGGCAGGTCCGGTACAGTGGTGATTCTGTTCATTGTGGACAAAGAAGGTGCGGTTAGTGAAGTTCGAGCCCTCCCTTGCAATGAAGCAGGTGTAGGCAATTGTCTTCCTCCCAACTCCAAACTTGCTGAGATTG
>RFVQ01000167.1 GCA_009922495.1 Chitinophagia bacterium | reverse complement strand
GGATAAGCGAGATCAGCGGAATGCCCACTGCATTGGCTTTTACCATGTGCCGGGTTTCGTGTGCCAATGCTTGCACACTCTCCTGGTGCAGGGGTATGAAATTTCTGACCGTTGCTTCCATTGTCCTTCCACCGGTGAACATGAAATACAATACGAAGAACATGACCAATAGATTGCTCAGGATCATGGCAGAGCTGTTCAGGAATGTGGGGATATATTCGGCAAGATTGGATTGCAGTGCATCCAGGTTTTTAGCGGTAAAAAGCTCTTGGCCTGTGACCAACTTGACCTGATCAGACAAAGCTTTCAATCCGGTCATGAACTCATCCGCATGACCAAAAACATTGTTGATCCTAGGAGTTACCAAGACAATGGCATAATAGATCGGTGCAGCAATCACCAGTAAAAAACCCATGATGAACAGCATGGCGGTCAATCCGGGTTTCCAACCTCTTTTTTCTGTCAACCGGAAAAAACGATCCCTCCCCAATATATAAAATGTAAGCGCCCCCATCAATCCCGGTAAAAAGACATACAACTCTTTGACAATCAGAAAGCCCAGGAAGGCTATGATGATCAGCAATACTACTTGTCTTATCCTGTTGTTGAATTGGGTCATTTTTCTCCGATGATCAGTTCCAGACTTTTAGTCCCTCACTGCAGTTGGCACAAATATCAATATTTTTTCTGCTCTTCATCAATTCCTGCCGAAATGCTTGGTAGTTCTTGCCTTCCCATATTTCTTTCATGCTGTTTTCCTTCATGTCTCCCATCACGTGTTCTGCGTCTTTGTCGAAACAACAGGGCACAATTTTCCCGTCCCAGGTCATCACATTGCTATACGTCATTTTCCAGCAATGATTGCGAAGTGGGTTTTTGGGTATGGTTCTGCCCAACGCATCTTTTTTATAGCGACTAAACTTATTGTTCAAGGGAATCAACTGATGAGGATCCCTTTCATAATCGTTAACCTGGGCCGACTTGAACCATGCATCATCCATTCCGATCTCTCTTGCCATTTTTTTCACCTCATCCACTTGGTGTTCATTTGGCCTTACCACCAAAAACTGCAAAACCAAATAAGGCTTTTTGCTTTTCAATTCTTTGCGCCATTTAACAATGTTTCTAGCACCTTGTATGGCCTTGTCCAGCGCTCCTCCCCTTCTGTATTGTTCATAGGTATCTTGTGTGGTACCGTCAAGGGAAATGATGAGGCGGTCCAATCCCGACAACACTGTTTTTCTGGCTGTTTCATCATCCAGAAAATGAGCATTGGTAGAGGTGGCCGTATAGATCTTCTTGGAAGCTGCATAAGCAACCATGTCCAGAAACCCTGTGTTCAAATAAGGCTCTCCTTGAAAATAAAAACTGAGGTACAATAGTTCTTTGTGGAGCTGCTGGATGGTTTCCTGAAAAAAGTCGGGTTGAATTCGACCGGTTGGTCTTGAGAATGATTTCAGTCCACTGGGGCATTCCGGACAACCCAGGTTGCAAGCAGTGGTAGGTTCTACGGAAATAGAGAAAGGCATTCCCATCAGAATGGGTCGTCCGAACCATTTGCCCAATTGATACCCCAAAAAAACTTTCAACGCATTCAAGACCCTGTGGACGGTCAGCTTTGATAAAAAATTATAGATATCATTCCGGTAGGTGAGAGACATGTGTTGTAAAAATAAATGAAAGTCTACATCGTTATGTAGTTTTGCGCATATTCCGGACAAAACAACCCCTATGTCAACCAGGGCCTTCTTTTTTGTCTTCTTGATGTTCATGAACGGGGTTCCCCTTGCTCAGAAAAAAGAGCTGGTAACTGAAGTACAAGAGATTGCTGCATCAGAAATGAAAGCCGCCTTGCTGAAACAGCAAATGACAATGGCGGGTACAGTATTTTCAAAAGCTTCCAACAATTTTGACATCCACTATTTGAACTGCCAATGGAAGGTTGACCCTGCCGTTCGTTATATTCAAGGCAGTGTCTTAACAGGCTTTACCATGGTGCAGCGATCCAATATCGTCACGCTGGACCTGATGGATGACTTGAAGGTAGACAGTGTAACCAGTGCAGGGGTAAAACTGAATTTCTACCGACCATTTGACAACAGCATAGTAGTTAGTCTCGGCAGTTTTTTAGACCCGGGACAAAAAGGATCTTTTGAGATACACTACAATGGAGTACCTCCCGCCAGTGCTCCCTTTAGCAGTTTCACCAACAGCAGCCACGCCGGGGTACCTGTGATCTGGACTTTAAGTGAACCTTATGGGAGCAGAGATTGGTGGCCCTGCAAAAACGGATTGAACGACAAGGCTGATTCAATCGATATCAGCATCACGACTCCCGATCAATATACCTCCAGTGCAAACGGTTTGCTGGTGCATGAGACAGTGCAAGGTGGCTTTCGCACTACCCATTGGAAACACCGCTATCCGATAGCCACCTATCTGGTAGCATTAGCGGCCACCAATTATACCATCTTGAACAGTTCTGTAAAACTGGGAAATGTTACCATGCCCATCATGGAGCATGCTTATCCTGAAAAAGTAGCAGAGATGGCCAATGCCGCTGCACTGACTGCCAGAACACTGCAACTGTTGCACAACAGTTTTACGCCCTATCCCTTTATCAACGAAAGATATGGTCATACCCATTGGGGATTTGGAGGTGGCATGGAACACCAGACCAATTCCTTCATGGTGAACATGTCTGAAACACTGGTTGTTCATGAGGCAGCCCATCAGTGGTTTGGCGACAAGATCACCTGTGGATCCTGGCGGGATATCTGGCTCAACGAAGGATATGCTGTATTCTGCGTGAATTACAATGTTGAGAAACATTATCCAGAAAATACCCTGTTGAATCTATACAGAAGCCAGGTCAACAACATCACCTCCAAACCCAATGGAGGAGTTTATGTGGATGACACAACCAATACAGCCAGGATATTTGACGCAAGGCTAACCTACAACAAGGGTGGATGGGTTTTGCAAATGCTTCGGTGGAAGTTGGGTGATGCTGTCTTCTTCAGGGCCACCCGCAATTATCTCAACGATACTGCCTTGCGATACAGCTATGCCAAAACAACTGACCTGAAAAAACATTTTGAAAGAGAAAGCGGAATGGACTTAACAGATTTTTTCAATGATTGGGTCTATGGACAAGGCTTCCCTTCATACAAATTACAATGGGCAGCAGCTGGTGGTGCATGGGTTCAAACAACATTGAGCCAGACCACCTCTGACACTTCGGTTGATTTTTTTGAAATGCCGGTTCCCATTCGATTCAAGAATGCTACCCGAGATACCATCATTGTGCTCAATCATACCCGCAACGCACAGATGGATTTTTTCAAACTGGGTTTTATTCCTGACAGCGCCTTCATCGATCCCAAGATAAAACTCATATCGGCCAATAACACAGTGGTTAAAGCAGATCTGTTTCCGAATGCCGGCAATGCTGCTGTTTTCCCCAATCCCATTGGAGATCAGTTTAGCCTGTTGCTAAAAGGAATGAGTGAGGGCGAACTGTACATCTCCATCTACAATACCGCCGGTGCATTGGTGTGGCGAAAGAGGTATGGTAATTTCAAGGGCGACGAACTGTTTGTGATCCCAACTACGCAATTGTCTCCCGGCAATTACTGGCTAAAGATCAACAAAGATGCGGAGGCTCCGATCGTGCTAAGGGTCATGAAGTAAGCAGGAAGAGACAAGGGAATAGCATGGACCTTGAGCACAGCCTTGCTTTGGTTGATGATCAATGCCATCGCTGGTTTGCGTTTTGAATTGGCCATCATCGATGGCAAGCATCCCATCGCAACTGTATGCTTTTATGCCTGGCTCCTGGCCAGCCTCTTCATCATGCTGAAATTGTTCAGGAAATGGTGGAAAGCCCACCTCTGATCCCTTTTCCCTATTGCCTTTCCTTCTACGAATTACTTCCCATCCAAAATCACCGGCGCACCTTTTGAGGGCAATACAATAATCTTCGCATTACCGGAAGCTGCCAGTTCTTTCATGGCCTTGATCTGTTCGTATTGCAACTGGCGGTCGCTCAAACTCATGCTGATGATGCGCTGATAATCGGAAATACCCTGTGCCTCCACTCTTTTGCGTTCAGCTTCCTGTTTTTCCTTCTGCAACACGAATTGCATTTTCTGGGCCTCCTGTTCTGCATTGATCTTTTGTTCAATGGTAGATTTCACGGATGCAGGCAGGGTTATGTTGCGCACCAAGAGATTTTCAAGAATGAGTCCGCGCTGTTTGAAATCATTTTCAATGGTCTTGAAGATCCTTGCCTGAAACTCATCCCGCTTGGTGGAATAGAGCGCAACGGCATCATAGTAAACAGAGTTATCGCGTATGCGGGTACGCGTAATAGGACGAACGATCTTGTCCTCGAAATTGATGCCGATTTCCCTCAACATCTTGGGGGTTTCAGCAGGGTTAACCCGATACAATACAGAAAGATCGATGGTCACTTCCAAACCATCGGCAGTCAAGACCTTGATGGCATCATCGCCTGCCTTGTTGCCTTCATCATGCACCCCACTCATGGTATAGTT
>RFVQ01000166.1 GCA_009922495.1 Chitinophagia bacterium | reverse complement strand
ACATCCGGAACGTCCATCACCTCGGCACTAGATTCATATCGTTCATCTTCTATGATTCCCTTTGTTTTTTCATCCGATCTGTCAGCTGCCCAAACATAGGTTGATGTTCCATGAGCGGGATTAGGAGAGGATTGGTAAACCGGAACTTTTTTATAGTATTTCTTTCTGCTCTTCCCCTTTCCTTTGTAGGCAGCAACAGATTTGTATCCTACCACTGTCTTTTTCGGTGGGGCAGCATTCACATGGATACAGACAAACAGGTCTCCATTCTCTTTGTTGGCAATATTGGCTTTTTCTCTAACGTGATGATAAATGTCGGTGGTTCTGGTCATCACAATCCTGGTTTCCGGCATTTCCTTTCGCAAGAGGGTGTCGAGCCTCAAGGCCAAATTCAGCGTTATTTGGGCTTCTGTGGAATAACGGCCCTTGGCTCCCTGGTCGGTTCCTCCATGTCCGGCATCCACGATGATGGTTTTGATCTTGGGTGCTCTGGTTGGAGTTTGGGAATGGGCTGCAGTTGACAGCATCGTGATCGTCAAAAAAATAGAAAGGATCTTGCAAATGGGTCTTGTCATGCCAAAGACTGTTTTGTTTAAACCAATGGAATCTTCACAAATTCTTACCACTTAATTTGATTAATTTTGCCTGCCAATCACTATGCTGCAGCACAAACGCAAATTTAGTTTAAAATATCGTTTGATCTTGATTTTGTGCTCAGGGTTGGTCCCTATTTTAACATTATCAAAGGATGAAATTCATCATCCGTTCTATTCTACTTTACCGCAAAACCATATCGACACAACACAGCCTGTAAAAGGAGCGGATACAACCAAGATCCAAAAGGTTGATACCGTCCGTTTGAAACTCTCAAAAGATTCCATCTCTTTTCCAGTCGAACACAAGGCAGAAGATTCCATGGTACTTGAAGTGGACAGCAGAAAAGTGCTTTTGTATGGGAAAGGGGAAATCAAATACGATGACATACAACTGAATGCTCCCAAAATTGAATACGATCAGCAAACACAGTTTGTGACAGCAAAAATGGGGCGGGATACGGCTGGTCTTGTTGCAGGAATGGCCAAGTTGAAACAGGGAGAGACGGTTACCGTGAGTGACAGCCTGCGGTTCAATTTCAAAAGTCAAAAAGGACTTACCTACAGTTCTTTTTTTCAGCAGGAAGAGTTTTTCAATTTTGCCCAAAAGGTTAAGAAGATCGATCCTGAAACCTTTTATGCCCAAAATGGCAGGTTCACCACCTGTAACCTCGATACACCGCACTTTGCCTTCCGTTTCAGCAAGGCAAAGTTTATCAACAAGAAGCTGGTGGTGACAGGCCCAGTGCATCCTGAGTTTGAAGATGTACCGCTGCCCATTTACCTTCCTTTTGGGATCTTCCCCATGAAAAAAGGTCGACAATCTGGATTCATACCTCCTCAATTCACGGTGAATGAAAATTTTGGTGTAGGTCTGGAAGGCTTTGGTTATTACAAGGTCATCAATGATTACCTCGACGCCAAGGCATGGTTTGATCTTTATTCTTACGGCTCCTGGCGTGCAAATTTCTCACCCAGTTATCGCATGCGGTATCGGTACAATGGAAGTTTCAATCTTAGTTTCCAAAATACCAAGTTTGCCTTCAAGGGAGATCCTGATTTCAAAAAGAACAAAAGTTTCTTTATCACCTGGTCGCACAGCATGGATAGCAAGGCAAGACCCGGAGTGAGTTTCAGCGCCAGTGTAAACGCAGGCAGCAGCAAATACCTTTCCCTGGTTCCCAACGGAGCATTGGTCAATCCGGGTTTCAGCGGAAACGTACAGGGTGGTGGCAGCTACATGCAACCGATGAATTTCACCAACCAATTGTCATCCACCATCTCCTACCAGAAGTCTTGGGCGGGTACCCCTTTCAACCTTGCCGTTAACTTGAACCATAACCAGAATACTGCTACCAGGGTTGTCAACCTGAACCTGCCGGATATTGCCATGGTGATGAATACCATCTATCCATTTCAGCCCAAAGAGTCAGTAGGTGCCTCCAAGTGGTATGAAAAACTGGGTATTGCCTACAGCGGCAATTACAAAGGACAGATTTCTTTTTACGACACAGCTTTTCGCTTCAGACAATTGATTGATACCTTCCAATGGGGAGCCAGCCATGATATTCCGATTACGCTTTCTTTGCCATCCCTGGGGCCCTTGCAGGTTGCGCCCAATTTTTCCTTCCGGGAGCGTTGGTTTGCGCAGAAATTTTACAGAAAGTGGAACCCGCAAACAGAGAAGCTGGATTCCAGTATTGAGAAAGGATTCTATGCTGCCAGAGAGATGTCAATGGGCCTTTCCTTCAGCACAGCTGTATTTGGCACTTATCAGGCCAAGAACAAAGACGCCAGGGTTCAAGCGATACGGCATGTCATGCGCCCTCAATTTGGCATCAACTACAAACCGGACCTGATGAAGCCTTATTATTTTCGACAGCAGGTAAACAAACAAGGTGACAAGGCCCTCATGTCGGTTTTTGATGGAAGTATCTTTGGGCCTTTTTCTTCTGAAGAGAACGGAGGGATTGGTTTTGGAATCGATAACAATATCGAAATGAAAGTAAGGTCAAAGACAGACACAGGTGAGGCTGAATTGAAAAAAGTAAAATTGTTGGATGGCTTTGGCATATCCGGTGGATACAACTTTCTGGCGGATAGTTTCAAGCTTTCTACTTTCAATCTCTATGCCCGTAGCACCCTGTTTGAAAAGATCAATATCACAGCCAATGCCACATTGGATCCCTATAAGACAGACCCTCGAACACAATACCGCAAAAATGAATATGCCTGGCAAGGTGGAAAATTCACGCCGGGTTCTATCACCAGTGGTAGTGTAAACATTTCCACCAGTTTCCAAAGCAAGAAGAAAGACGACAAAGACAAAAAAACCGATGCCAAGAGTGATGATGATCCTGCCAACAATCTGACACAGGAACAGATGATGCAACAGCTCGATTACATAAGACGCAATCCGGCTGAATTCACAGACTTCAACATTCCCTGGTCACTCAGCTTTTCTTATTCATTGAGTTTTGCCAAAATGCTGAAGCCGGATTATACCTACAAGACGGAATTGACTTCCAACTTTAACTTCAATGGTGACTTCAGCCTCACGCCCAAATGGAAGATAGGAGCCAATGGGTATTACGATATCAAGACCATGAAGCTTCAATCGCTGACAACTTTTATCACCCGTGATCTCCATTGCTGGCAGATGTCTATCAATGTTACACCGATTGGATTGTATCGTTTCTTCAACATTTCCATCAATCCCAAATCAGGATTGCTGAGGGATCTCAAAATCAACAGAACCCGTTACTTCTATACCCAATAACGCAGTATTGAAAAGGACTCATTTAGATTAATGATTGGTGGCCAATGTCTTCCACATCAATTGAAAGATATGCTCTTTCATTTCCCTTGGATTTTCGAATGATGTTGGATCTACAGGTTCCAGAAATTGCATGCTCGCCTTGCCGGGCCAGAAGAAAAAAGATTTGTCATGGGGGAGCATTTTGCCCGTACCCCTGATCACACAGGGTATGATTTTTTTGCCGGTATCGAAAGAGAGCCTGAAAGCGCCGTCATGAAAAGATTTCAACGGATCATTGGTCTTGTTGCGGGTGCCTTCCGGATAGATGCACATGTGCATTCCCCATTCCAGCACTTCTTTCATCTGCCCGTAGCTTTGCTTTCTGCTATGCTCGCTTGACCGATCCAGCAAGACAGAACCTCGTTTGTAAATGAGTCCGAAAAGGGGAACACGCGACATTTCGATCTTGGCGATGGTCTTGTTTGTGCCGGGTATCCCAGGGCAAGTCAAGGGTACATCCATCAGGGAATTGTGGTTGCAGACGACTATATAGTTTTCGCCTTTTTTGAATTTCTCCTTTCCACTGATTTTTACCCTTATCCCTGCCAGTGGGAAAAATAGAAACATCCAGGCCCGGCAAAGTTTGATCACCCATTCAGTTCGTTTGGGTTCTGGAAAAAATCCAGTTGCCCAAATAGGAACGATGAAGATGAGCATGGTAGCGATGAACATCAATCCCCCCCAGACTGTAAAAACCCTTCCCAGTATATTTTTAACCATGGTTGTTTTCCTTGATGAGCCAGTCGATGGGCTCTTTGCCTTTTTGGGTGAGATATTCATTTGTTTTGGAAAAATGCCTGCAGCCAAAGAATCCTTTGTCAGCAGCAAAAGGAGAGGGGTGTGCAGCCCTCAGCACCAGGTGTTTTTTTTCATCAATATGGATGCCTTTTTCTTTGGCGAAGTTTCCCCATAGCAGAAAGACCAGGTGTTGCTTTTTTTCATTCAATACCCGGATCACTTCATCTGTAAAAACATGCCATCCAATGCCGGCATGGCTGTTCGGCTGATTGGCCCTGACCGTTAGGGAAGCGTTCAGGAGCAAGACCCCCTGATCAGCCCAATGGGAAAGGTCTCCTTTGCCCCTCGCCATGCGAATACCCAGGTCAGCTTCAATTTCCTTGTAGATATTGATCAAAGATGGGGGAGGTTTAACGCCGATTGGCACAGAAAAGCTCAGGC
>RFVQ01000165.1 GCA_009922495.1 Chitinophagia bacterium | reverse complement strand
GCTTATAGGATTGATGCAGGCTAACAAACAAACGCTCTTTTTTTCTGACCTTGAAGGCAAGCCCTATGCCCGCTTCTGCGAACATGCCTCCACGGTACTGATTTACTTTGCTGCCAAACCAGGTGGGGATAGTATCTGACCCCGATTTATAATTATATCCAAGAGAACCCACTACAAAAGGATGCCATTTTCGCCATTGCATTTTTCTGCGTGCCTGAACATAAAAAGGATTTGATGGAACCTTGTATTCGTCAAAAGCAATTCCCATGCCAAGATCCCATTGCCTCCACCTGATACCCGAGGTCACCCGAAAATCGACTGCAGGATTCAAGGCACCTGCTACCAATCCTGCCTCTGGCATGAACCAGACCTTGCTCTCTTTTTTTTGAGCATGAACAAATGAAACAGAAAACAGCAAGATCAACAAACAGGATCGAAGCTTCATCTTTATTGATTCTTGATGGAAATGGTGGATTTCACAACGGGTTTCACAGGATCATTGAAATCTATCAGATACAAGGCGTCTTCTGCAGAAACCATGGCAATCCTTCCCAGTGCGATCACATCAAAGGCATTCATCCCTTTTATATGTGAAAGTTGCCGGATGCTGCCGGCATTTGTTGCATCAAAAAACTTCACCCCATCGGCACCATCGCAAATCACCAGGATATTGTCTTCCTTTGACAAACCATGCGGATTGGTCAGAGGGTAAGACTTAACCAGCACTGGCTTGGTCATGTCTGCAATATCTACCACATCTAACTGGTTGATATAGCCCGCGCACTTGGAACCATTTCTCAACGTAACGAAGGCATGTTTGCCATCGGTGATAACCGGGTCACATACGCGCGCATGCACAAAAGTTCCGATCTGCTTGGGATCGTTTTTGGAACTGATATCAAAGATGTACATGCCATTCATCGAGCCAATGAAAAGATTTTTGCCGAAAGGGAAAATGGTCTCTATCCCCCATCCACCTGCTGAAACTTCCTTGATATAACTTGGCTTTTCCGGCACAGCAACATTGAATACTTTCAGCTCCGTATCCCCCACGGTATACAAACGGTCATCACTCAAGGCAAACCTTGCCATGCTGCCTCCGGTTCCATTGGCAGCTCTGTCACCCCCGGCGGCTGACATGACCGGACTGATCGTCAACCACTCCCTCCGGCTACCCCACATGAGAAATTCAGCACCATCCTGGATAACGGTATCAACAGCTACCCACTCCGTGATGATCCTACTGGTATCCTCGATAAAGCTGGAATAATATCTTCTGGGGAAAACACCGGGCTCCACATGGCTGAGCTTCACCTTTTGGGGATTGGCGATATCGATCGCAACAAGATCCGTATACATATCGGCATACAAAATATTACCCCTAACGGCAAGATCAACAGCACCAGGAATATGGACAAACGCAATATTTTGGGGAGCGGAGGGATTCCTTGCATCAATGATATGAACCCCTTTGTTCAATTCATTTAGAAATACAAACCCGTCTTTAAAATAGATCTTCCCGGGAGCAGAAAGTTCTTCCGGTGCTGAACTCTTGATATTGGCCCATACCTCCTGCTTGGTCTTGTATACGGGCCTGTATAAAGTTGTTTTCCGGAAAGTCTGGTCCTTGATACAGGACTGGAGGATGAATAAAACCGGAATGAATATATAAACTAGCTTTTTCATGTTCGACCGTTTAGTCAATTGAGCGCAAATTTCTGAAAAACGTTGCTTGGCTCATTAGAAAATATGATGGATGGTGGAATGCCATTTATCAAATAAGATCATAATTCCGGAAGGAAAAAAGCCTTCTCCCGGTGATCTTTTCCAAAACATACATGACCCATTTGGAAAAAGTAAACTGCTTCTTGCTGATATCGATTTCCAAATGCCAGTTCTTGGCTCCTATTCTTTTTTGCATGACCACAGGGTGGGTCCCCTTGAATTTCTTGAGGGAATCAAATTCACTGTAATCAAAAACCCCTTCCATATTGTCTATCCGGTCTTTCATGGCCTTTCCCATCCAGTTGGTACTGAGGTTCCGCAATTTTCTATCCATTAATACCGGATCTTTTACCCAACCATAATGATAGACATAGGCATCAATCAGCTTGCAGGGCAACCGCTTTTTATCATCCATTCTAAATCCCTGTGCATCCTTGAAGGAATAGATGCGCTTGTCATTGCGCACGATTCTGATTTCTTTGTTGTACCACCTCCGGCTATCTCCCACATAATCATAGGTGCCATAAAAATGGAGATAATGAAAAACCAAGCCCATCACCCCCCTGTTATGGAGATTCTCCTCACAGGCTTTTCTAATCGTTGCATGATACTGCTCGTGCACCACTTCATCACATTGTATGTAAAAAGCCCAGTCACTGTCGGCTGAGATCGCCTGAAATGCCTTGTCTGTTTCGATGGCCATGACTTTTCCACCCGGTAATTGCGAAAGATCCCATTCTGTTTCAATGATCCTGATCTTTTCCGAACCAATAGCCCTGATCAATCCCAGGGTATCATCGTCACTCTTTCCGACCGCAACCACCATTTCATCCACGACGGGTAAAATTGAACTGATGGCTTCCACTGCCGGATAATCGTTGATGACGGCATTGCGAATAATGGTAAATCCTGCAATCTTCATCCCACAAAAGTATTGCATCGACACACAAAACAAATGGCTTATTCTTATCTTTATTTGAATCAAATGAATCCATTGAAAAAGATCATCACCAACCTGACTTTCTGGGTATTATTGGCCATCATCGCAGGAATACTGCTCGGACATTTTGAACCCGAAACAGCCATCAAGATGAAAATCTTGGGAACCAAGTTCATCGATGTCATCAAACAATTCATCCTTCCCATCATTTTCCTCACCATCACATTGGGCATCAGTGGGATGAATGACCTGAAAAAAGTGGGCAAGGTTGGCGGCAAAGCCATCATCTACTTTGAAGTAGTGACCACCTTTGCACTGATCGCCGGCATTGTGGTTGCCCACTTTATTCAACCCGGAAGCAATGTCAATACCGATCTGATCAAAGGCGGAGATATCAGCGATTATACCAAGGGGGCATCTACATTCTCCTGGATTAAATTTTTACAAGACAATACAACCATTCAGGTATTGATCATTTCCATCATCCTGGGCATTCTTTTGAGCAAGTTCAAACAGAAGGACAAGATCATCCAACCCATGCAATTCATTTCGAAATATATTTTCAAGGCCTTGCACATCGTTATGCTGTTTGCTCCCATTGGTGCTTTCGGTGGAATGGCCTTTACCATTGGTAAATATGGATTGGCTACTTTGATTCCGTTGGGTAAGCTCATGATTACTGTTTACATCACCATGGCCGTCTTCATTTTTGCTGTATTGGGCTATATCTTGCGATACTACCAGATCAGCATTTTCAAATTCCTGAACTATATCAAAGAAGAGTTGCTGATTGTATTGGGCACTTCATCATCAGAGGCAGCCCTGCCCTCCCTGATGGAGAAACTGGAAAAAATGGGTTGTGCCAAACCGGTAGTGGGACTGGTGGTTCCTGCAGGTTATTCCTTCAACCTGGATGGCACTACCATTTACCTTTCAATGGCAGTGATCTTTCTTTCACAGGTGTTCAATGTCCAGCTCTCACTGGAACAGATGCTAACCATCATTGGCATCCTGATGATCACTTCAAAAGGGGCTGCAGGAGTAACAGGCAGTGGCTTCATTGTACTTGCCTCAACCCTCACAGCAATTGAAGTGATACCGGTAGAGGGACTTGCCCTCTTGTTGGGAGTAGACAAATTCATGTCCGAAGCCCGCGCCATCACCAATTTTATTGGAAATGGCGTAGCCACCATATTTCTTGCCAATCATGAAAAAGCATTTGACAGAAATAAAATGGAAATTGCTTTCTCCAAAGAGGTGCATGAATATGATTTTTCTGAAAAAAACTGATCAGGTCTTGATCAGATGATCGGCGGCATAGGTGATCATGGGTCCCATGTTCTTGTATCGGACCCGGTAACCCATCCCTTCTACCAATCCAACCGCCTGACGAAATACTTCATTGGATTTGAAACGGGCATCCGGGTTCAAATCGATGTCAATCCAGGTGGGCTTGGGAAAGCCTTCTAACCGAATGTATTCTGCTGCGTTTACCGCCTCCCAAACTTCTTCCAGCAATCGCTCACTGATGGATTTTTTTCTGGGCGTTTTCCATTTTCTGTACAACAAGTGTGCCCCCTTCCCTTTCTTATATAGTGCAACTACGGTAGCAAAAATCGTATGGTTCTCATAGTTTTGAGAGTCGGATCCTATGAGAATCTCCACATCTTGATTTTCAGCCATGTAAACCTTGAGATATTCTTTTAATTCAAAGGATTCATTTGACCTAAACCGAAAGAAGAATAATTTTTCTTCCATACATAGATTTTTAAAAGAGCAATCTGAAGTTAAACCCATATCTGCTATCAACGATTCACATGTTTTCAACAAAGTTGATCCGTTCATACATTGATAAACATGAATTCATTTTTTCTTAACCTAAGAATTTGAGCTTGTGCTAAATAAAAATATATGAGACCAGCTTTAGATGCCCGAACACATACCAGAAGATTGCTGTATCAGGGAATCTTCAGTCATTTATCTGATCAAGAGATTTCAAATA
>RFVQ01000164.1 GCA_009922495.1 Chitinophagia bacterium | reverse complement strand
ATAAAAAAGGGCCGGTTTTACCGGCCCTTTTCAATTCTTCAGCAACTATTAGAAATTGTACCTAACTGTCAGCTGTCCTCTCCACCTGGTAGAGAGGTAATTGCTACCCCTGAGATCCAGGATATCAGCAGCTGTTTTGTTGGTCATGTTCCTATACGTCAGACGAGGAGTCAATGTATTGCCGGTGGTTGCATTGATCTTATACCCTTCCATGCTCACCAAGGAATAAGCATCAACACCAGGGGTGACATTTACCCTACCCCAATTTCTATTCAGGAAATTGGTGAAGTTGAACATATCAAAGATCACAGAGAACCTGTGCTGGCTGGCACCCTTTCCAAAGGAAAAGTCCTGCTTCACCTGAAGATCGAGCAGATGGCTCCAGGGAAGAACCGCACCATTTCTATCTACAAACTGGCCACGCTTCTTGTTGAGATATTTGTCATTGGTGATATACTTGTCAAAGGCTTCCCATTGCTGGGCTACAGTGTACGTCACACCTGATGTTACGTATGATTCAGCAAAACGACTCCAGTCGGCAAAGTCTTTCGGAACATAGATCAGATCGGTTGATTCAGCATTGGCACCGTTTTGATCATAGATCATGCTCCTTGAATAAACATAGGAGTAAGAGGAACCGGACTGTCCGTTGTAGAACATGGTTACTGTTGTTCCCAAGTGTTTCTGCGCCCAATTGAAGCGCTTGGAAACATATGAACTGACCCTGTGAAGCTGGGCAAAATCTGACCTGCTCAAGGAAACATTGTTCCTGCCGTTTTTGCTTTCGATGAATCTCCATTGAGAGTTGTTCTGTGAGCTGGTTCCATCAAACAAGGTATAAGAGTCTCCAAATCCGTAGTTGATGTTGAATGACCAGCCTTTGGCGAAACTCTTGTCAAGTGCTGTGGTCAGGTTATAAGAGAAACCTTTGTTCTTTTTACCATTGGAAATGATGAAGACACCAGTAGAATATGGGTTTTGTATGCCGGCAGTGACAGCATCAAAATCGAACCTTGAATAGACCGTTGAGGTACCTACAATGTTCAGGTAAACATCTTGGCCCAAGTCATTCTTGGTTCTGGGATCTGCAAACACATTGTAATAAACGATCTCGTTGATATTCTTTTGAAAAAGCATGTCTCCTGTCCATTTCCAACCACGGCCAAGGTCTTTGTCAAAACCGAGGGAAGCCTTCAACACTTTGGGAAGTTTGAAGTCCTTGGCGATCAAATCGATCTGTCCGGAGGGTGTTGCAAGGTTCACACCAACATCTGAAGGTTTGTACTGATTGAAGGGATCAGCCCTAAAGGTGATGTTGGGATTGTTCAATGTGGGCAAGCCACCTACGTTAACACCCGTGTTGTTGTAAACGCCACCAGGCCATACCAAAGGAACCCTGCCGGTGAATGCACCAATACCACCGCGGATTTTGAAACCATCTTCTGCCTGGTAGGTAAAACCAATCCTGGGTGACATGCTCAGCTGTGGTTGTGGACGCTGACCGGAACGGGCACCCTGCACGTCCCATACTTTGGAGATCACAGGAAGTGCTACCGTATTGAAATAGGTATCTTCATTGGGTGTTGTCAGGAATTCGAAATTGTCGAAACGGACACCGTAGTTCAGTTCGAGTTTTTCGTTTACTTGCCATTGATCGCCTGCGAAGAAGCCTGCACGGAGCGTATTAAACTCAGTACCTGCAGCACTACCATCACCCGTAATATTGTCGCGCAGAGAGAAGGAGCGTCCGTATTGTGCAGGGCGTCTGTCATTCAACCAATCCGCTACCCATGTATAGGTATAGTTTCCGTAGTTATCCCTTACAAAGAGGTTATAGGAGTTGCTGAATTCAACATCCAGACCAAATTTGTACTGATGATCACCCACAGTATACCTGAATTCGTCGAATACCGCTGTATTGTTTTGCTTCAGCTGGTTACCGGTAGAGAAGTTTTCAGTACCGAAAACATAGCTTGTTCCGTTCACTGAATTCAGTGTCACACGGGGGAAGTCCTTGCCCAGTGGGTCACGGTCGTCAAATACATTGGTGAAAGTAACGAGCAATTTATTGGACACTTTATTGGAGAAACGGCTGTTCAGCTCCAAAGAAGCTGAATTGGTTTTGCTTGGGATGATATATCCATTGTTGAAGAAGTTGATCCTGGTGCTTGTGCTGGCACTGGTCAGGGATCTTTCAGAATTGGCATATCGATAAGAGAAATTCAAACGGTGCTTGGGATTGATGTTCCAGGTAAGCTTGGCAGCAATTTTATCAGAGCTCAGCAAGTCTGGGATATCGGTATAACTACCGGGATCATATCCAAGCGTTTTCAGCTTGTCTTGTATCAGGCGGACTGAATCCACAAATGCGGGACCAGGAGGGTTTCTGAAAGTTGAGGCATCAAAAGGCTGAGGCCTTTCGTCACGCTGGAACTCTGCACTTACAAAATAGAAAAGTTTGTTTTTGATCAATGCACCGCCCAGTGTGGCACCAAATGTAGTAGCCTGGAAATTGGGCAATTTGATCGCATTGGCTTTGAGACCAGTTGGTGTTTCACCCGCCATGTTCTGGTTTCTATTGATCCAGTAAGCAGAACCCTTTGTTTTGTTGGTACCGCTCTTGGTTACTGCATTCACAGAACCACCGGTGAAATTGCCCAATGAAACATCATAAGGAGAAACGCCTACCTGAAAAGATTCAATCGCGTCAATGCTGATCGGAGATGAACCTGTTTGTCCACCATTGGTACCGGTCTCGGAAAGACCAAAAACATCGTTGTTCACAGCACCATCGAACATGATCTGGTTGTAACGGTTGTTTTGTCCAGCGATAGAAATACCACCACCAAAGGTTGTTTTGGCTTGAGGAGTAAGGCGAATGAAATCTGTAAGGTTCCTGCCCACTGTGGGAAGGTTTTGAAGCTTATCTGCAGAGATGGAGGTACCTACACCACCATTCACAAACTGGGTTCCTTTGGAACCTGTGACTACCACTTCCTTCAAATCTTGTGAGTTGCTGATCAGTGTGAAATCCACCCTTCCTGTTTCACCAAGATCCAGATAGATCTCAGTCTTGGTCTGGGCTTTGTACCCTACAAAGGAAATTTCCACTGTGTAAGGCCCACCTGGTTGGATGTTGGAAACATTGTAGCGTCCGTTGCTGGCAGTTGCCGCTGAAACGGTTGTTCCAGTTGGAACATGCGTAATCTTAACGGTCGCACCAGAGAGCGCTTCTCCAGAGGTGGATTTTACTGAACCCGCCATTGAGGAGGTGGTTACCTGGGCTTGGATGGACAGGGTAGCCATTGAGACAATGGCAATCAAAAGAAACGACTTAAATAATCGCATAAGCAGTTGTTTAGAATGCAAAATTATTGAGGTTTAAGTAAAAAAAGATGCTATTGTATTAACAAACAATTAAGAAGTTGAAAGGTTCGCCAATGAAATGATTATCAGATACTTGTCTTGGCTGCTTGGACTTGTTCAGAGAAGTCCTTGATTCCCATGGCATTATCTACATGAAAATCACCAATCCGGGTTCTCCGCAAGGAGGACAAATAAGCCCCGGCATCAACTGCCAATCCAAAATCATATGCCAGGCTCCGGATATAAGTTCCGGTCGAACAAACGACCCTGAATTGAACTACCGGGCCTTCCAGGGAAAGGATGTCAAAGACAGATATGTTTATTTTCCTGGGCTCCATCTTGACTTCTTTGCCTTTTCTTGCCAAAATATAGGCAGGAGTTCCTGCTTTTTTGATCGCCGAAAAAGCTGGTGGGACTTGCTGAATATCTCCCTTGAAGGCTTCAGTGGCACTTCGCAAGCCATCCATGGTAAGGTGTTCAAAGGGGGCATGGTAGACCGGTTCGCTTTCCAGGTCATAGGTAGGAGTGGTGGCCCCCAGGGTAAAGGTTCCGGTATATTCCTTTTCGGCAGCCATGTATTCATTGATCTTTTTGGTGAACTTTCCGGTGCACACAATGAGTAAGCCCGTTGCGAGCGGATCCAGGGTGCCGGCGTGTCCTACTTTGCTGATGCCTGTCAATATTCTTACTTTCTTGACAACATCGAAGGAAGTCCATTCCAGCGGTTTGTCCATCAGCAATACTTTACCTTCCCGGTAATCATCATTCCATTGTTGCTTGTTTGGGTCGTACATTTGCGCGAAGTTACACCCATCCCCTTACAAATGGCCCTCATCCAACACAAAGACGAAAAAGTAAGGTTTCAACAACAGGTTGAAAATGCCGCTGCCTATGTCATTCCTTTCATCGGCCAATCTTTGAAGATCCATTCAGACATGAAGATTTTGGACATCGGCTGTGGAGATGGTGGCGTAATGCTTCCATTTTTGGAGAAGGGGTGTAAAGTGACAGGCATTGAATTGGACGAACAGAAAGCCGTATACGCCAAGAAATTTCTTTCTGAACACATTGCATCCGGACAGGCAGAAGTCATCAACCTGAATATATATGATGAAGCAGCCCTTGAAGCCTATAAGCATCAGTTTGACCTGATATTGCTCAAAGATGTCATTGAACACATCCCTGATCAGGAGCGGTTTATCCCCTACCTCAAGGAATTTTTAAAACCAGGTGGTCATGTCTATTTTGGCTTCCCTCCCTGGCATATGCCGCATGGAGGACATCAACAAATTTGTGAAAGCAAGGTA
>RFVQ01000163.1 GCA_009922495.1 Chitinophagia bacterium | reverse complement strand
GAGGAAGAACTTTTCTTCAACCAGTTTGCTTTCCACAAACAGAAGTTGGTGTATCACCGGGCCAGCATGCAGGCATATTTTGAGCTCTTGGTGAAAAAAGGATTGGATGTGAATTATGTTGAAGCGGGAGAAAAAATTGCATCTGTAAAAGAACTCATCACAGATTTAAAGAGTAAGGGAGTTGAAAGCATTGAAGCCTATCGGGTACATGACGATTGGTTGGAGAGAAGAATATTGAAAACGACAACAGCATCGAAGATCGAGTTGATCTGGCATGAGTCTCCCATGTTCCTGCTTGGACAGGAAGAAATCAAAAAAGAGTTTGAAGAAAAGAAATCTTTTTTCCAGACATCTTTTTATATCTCGCAACGCAAGCGGTTTTCAATATTGATAGAAAAAGATGGGACTCCTGTTGGCGGCAAATGGAGTTTTGATGCCGACAACCGAAAGCCTTATCCGAAAAACAAAACGGCACCTCAGCTTACGCAGCCCAAGGGAGATAAAGTCAGAGAGCAGGCAAGGGACTATGTAGCAAAAAACTTTCCCAACAATCCTGGCGCCTTGCAAAGTTCTATTGTGTACCCCATTGCGCATGCAGAAGCAGAAGCATGGCTGGAAGATTTTTTGCATCATCGTTTTGCAGAATTTGGTTTGTATGAAGATGCAATGGTCCTGGGTGAACATGTCTTGCACCATAGTGTTTTGACGCCGATGCTCAATGTGGGACTCCTCACACCGGGTCAGGTGATCGATCGGGTCATCGATTTTTCGCAACAGCAGGGTGTTCCCATGAACAGTCTTGAAGGATTTGTTCGACAAGTGCTGGGATGGAGAGAATTCATTCGCGGGATCTATCATGTAGTAGGAAGAAAACAGCGTACCACCAACTATTGGGGCTTCACCAGAAAAATTCCGAAATCTTTTTACAAGGGCATTACGGGAATTGTACCGGTGGATGATGCCATTCAAAAACTTTTGCAGACAGGATACAATCATCATATTGAGCGCCTGATGGTGCTCAGCAATTTCATGCTCTTGTGCGAGTTCGATCCTGATGAGGTTTATCGCTGGTTCATGGAGCTGTACATCGATGCCTATGACTGGGTGATGGTACCCAATGTCTATGGCATGGGACAGTTTGCAGACGGGGGGCTCATGTGCAGCAAGCCCTATATCAGTGGAAGCAATTATGTGCTGAAAATGAGTGATTACAAGAAAACAGGTGAATGGACTGCCATCTGGGATGCGCTGTTCTGGCGGTTCATGCACGTGCACCGTGATTTTTTTCTCAGCAATCCGCGACTCGGTATGCTGGTCAAAACATTTGACAAGATGCCGGAGGAAAAAAGAAACAATCATCTTGCGCTTGCAGAAAAATTCCTTCAACAGCTCTGATCAATTATGAAAAACAAAAAAGGGAAAAATATCAGCAAGGGGGATCTTCCGCAAAAGGTTTGTATTGTTTGTGAACGACCTTTTTCTTGGCGAAAGAAATGGGAGAAGAATTGGGAGGAAGTGAAATATTGCAGTGATCTTTGCAGAAACCAAAAAACAAAATCATGAGCAGGCCACTTGAAGGAGATTTTGGTGACTTCTATCGGCATTATATTTCTTTGGCTGTGGGCGAACATCCAACTGAGCTGATAAAAAATCATAGTGCTCCAATTGTTGATTTCATACAACAATTGCCGGATGAAATGGGGGATCATGCCTATGCTCCCGGGAAATGGACCATCAAGCAAATGATCCAGCACCTGTTGGATTCAGAACGCATTTTTGTGTATCGGCTGGTATGGATCGCCAGAGGCGATAGCAGACCCCTGCCGGGATTTGACGAAAATATGTTTGCAGATGCCGCTCCGGCTTCTCATCGCACCTTGCAAGACTTGAAAGAAGAGTTTCGCCTGTTAAGACGCAGCACCGACCTGCTGGTTGATCATCTCACCACGGAGGAGTTGGAAAGAAAGGGAGAAGCCAGTGGATATCCCGTCACTGTCAATGCACTCTGCTTTATCATTTTTGGACACAATCTTCATCATGTTGAAGTGTTGAAACAAAAATATTTGCCCAACTGAAACAAAATATTTTTTAGCGCAAGGAATTCATCGTTTGTTCCTTATTTCATAAATAATATTTATGCAAATCATCATAATTATAAATCAATAATTATGATGATTTCATCGAAATTTGCGCTCGAAAAATAATCCCGATGACAAAAATAACAATTGCTAAGGGGGACGGAATTGGTCCCGAGATCATGGAAGCCACCTTGAAGATCTTGAAAGCTGCAGGTGCAGCAATTGAAACCGAAGAGATTGAAGTGGGGGAAAAAGTTTATCTGTCCGGCAACACATCCGGCATCTCCAATGAAGCATGGGACATCATTAGAAGAAACAAGCTGTTTTTAAAAGCCCCCATCACTACACCACAAGGCGGTGGGTACAAGAGCCTCAATGTCAGTACCCGGAAGTTTTTGGGTCTCTATTCCAATGTAAGACCCTGCAAAAGCCTTCATCCTTTTGTAAAGACGAAGCATCCGGTGATGGACCTTGTCATCATCAGGGAAAATGAGGAAGATCTTTATGCAGGCATCGAACACCAGCAAACGGATGAGGTGGTGCAGTGTCTGAAGCTGATCAGCAGACCCGGATGTGAGAAGATCGTTCGCTATGCCTTTGAATATGCCAGGCAAGAGAAGCGCAAGAAGGTGACCTGTTTCACCAAAGACAATATCATGAAGCAAACCGATGGTTTGTTCCACCGTGTTTTTGATGAGATCGCTAAAGAATATCCTGAAATCCAAACGGAACACTGGATCATTGATATCGGAGCTGCCAAACTTGCCGACACTCCAGAAGTATTTGATGTGATTGTAATGCCCAATCTTTATGGAGATGTACTCAGTGATATTGCGGCTCAGATCACTGGTTCGGTGGGACTGGGTGGTTCTGCCAACATCGGAGAGGAGTGTGCCATGTTCGAAGCCATTCATGGTTCTGCCCCTGATATTGCCGGAAAGAACATCGCCAATCCATCCGGACTCCTTCAAGGGGCCGTCATGATGCTCAATCATATCGGCCAGACTGCCGTCGCAGAAAAAATCCAGAATGCCTGGTTGAAGACTTTGGAAGATGGCACTCATACCCCTGATATTTACAAGGAAGGATCCAGCAAGCAGAAACTGGGTACCCGTGAATTTGCGGAAGCAGTCATTGCCAACCTCGGACAGAAGCCATCTATCCTGAAACCTGTTACCAGTGCAAGTTCTTATACCATGGTTTTGCCGAAGTATCAGCGCAAGGCACCTGCGAAAAAAGAATTGGTAGGCGTTGACATGTTTGTGCACTGGACCGGATCAGACCCCAACGAACTGGCGAACATCATCCACCCCATCTCAACTGAAGAACTTGGTTTGACCATGATCACCAACAGGGGTATTAAAGTTTGGCCGGAAGGTTTCAAGGAAACCTTTCTTACCGATCACTGGAGATGTCGTTTTAAATCGCCCAATATTTCTGTAATTCCCAAAGCGCAGATCATCGGGTTGATGCAAAAAGCTTTGGACCTGAATATCGATGTGATCAAAACAGAGAACCTGTATAAGTTTGATGGGGTCCCTGCGTTTTCACTGGGTCAGGGACAATAGGTTATGTTCTCCGGAAGAGATCTGGTCATTGCCACCAAGCACCACAAAGAGAAGGTGCTGGCTCCCATCTTAGAAGCGGAGTTGGGCGTTCGGTGCATGGTCCCGGAGGAACTGGATACCGATCTGTTGGGTACATTTTCAGGGGAGGTCGAGCGGTTGGATGATCCGCTAACTGCAGCCAGAAAGAAATGTCTGCTGGCCATGGAGTTAACGAACGCAACACTGGCCATTGCCAGCGAAGGCTCTTTTGGTCCTCATCCCTCTTTGGTTTTCATTCCAGCTGATGATGAGTTGTTGCTATTCATGGACAAAGAAAACGGACTTGAGATCGCCGTGAGGGAGCTCAGTACTGAGACCAACTTCAACCACCAAGAAGTCAAGTCCTTTGCTGAGCTCGAAGCATTTGCCCATCGCATACAGTTTCCCTCCCATGGCTTGATCATCCGATCAAATCCGCAGGATCACCATGACCTTGTCAAAGGAATACAGGATTGGTCTTTGTTGAAAGAGGAATTCGATTACCGTATCCAACAGGCTGATTCGGTTTTTGTGGAAACAGACATGCGGGCCTTCTGCAATCCAACCCGCATGAAAGTGATTGAAAAAGCTGCTGCCAAACTCATTGAAAAAATCCAATCGGTTTGCCCCGATTGCCAGAATCCCGGATTTGGGATTGTCGATCATCGGGGGGGATTGCCCTGCAGTTGGTGTGGCGCGCCTACAAGATCCACCCTGTGTTATATCTACCGTTGTGTGAAATGTGCTTGCGTACGGGAGGTTTCCTATCCCCATGGCAAAAAAGAAGAAGATCCCATGTATTGCGACCATTGCAATCCGTGATCTCTTTCTTAAATTGCTGCATATGTACGAAAAGAAAACACAGCCATTGGCTTCGCAAAAAGTGTTTTTCATCCGCCTCGGAAGGAATTTGTTCTTGATGTTGATACTGATTCTTTTCTCTCTTTTGATAGGAGTGATCGGGTATCATTATCTCGCAGAAGCAAGCTGGATCGATGCTTTTCACAATGCCAGCA
>RFVQ01000162.1 GCA_009922495.1 Chitinophagia bacterium | reverse complement strand
TTGGTCCGTCGCAATCAATTTGTAGAAGTAACAGGTCCGGGCGGAATCTATGGTAATCCTGATCCATTGAATGATCCGATATGGGCAACGGGATGGGATCATCGTTCAGCGATGGTAGGCGTTCGTTATCAGGGCAAGTGGAATTTCTACAGACTTCCGAAAGCCTCCAATTCTTACGATGGTGCTCACGGATGGAATACTGAATGGCCAAGGATCAGAAACATCGGTACTTCGGACAAGCCAGACCTGCTCATGACACTGCATGGCATGTTCTGGAAGTTTCCAGCTGCCTTCAAGCCTGGAAGTACAAAAGGGATCAGGGCAAGATCATCCTATCTGAAAGTGATCGGTGATTTTGAAAGATGGAATGATAAAATTGTTTTTGGATGCGATGATGCCACCAAAAGTGAATTCCTCAGCAATCGACCCGATAAAGCCGGCATCCCCGGAGCAGGTCAATCTAATTCAAACCTCTGGTTCACGAATCTTTCACTCCCTGATGTCAATGCACCCATCGATGCGTATGGCTCCATCTATCAAATTGATAGCGTAAAGGCCAATAGACCATCAGAGCCCTATCTTTTTGCAGGATGGTCCAACAGAATGGTCTGGATGAAAAACCATGCTGCAGAAAACAATACACTGGTCTTGGAAGTTGATCTGGAGGGCAATGGGAAATGGACAGCGATCAAGACTTTGGAACTCAAGCCTGGATCTTCAACCCAGGTATCTTTTGCAAGTTCTCAGGTCGGTGAATGGATCAGGGTGAGGACCAGCAATAACGGTATCATCTCTCTTTCATTGGCGTATACCGATCCAAAGAACAAAAAGCAGGCCGATGCCAATCTGTTCAAAGGATTTTCAGCCATGGGCAAGTTGCGCCCAGAAGGATCGATCATGTATGCATTGGCCACTTCCAGGAAATTGGGATTGGTATCCGAGAGCGGGAAATATTATGAAATGGATAGCACGATGCAGCTCAGGTCTGTCGATAACCAAGAGAGCAAAAACTGGATGATGAAGAACATCAGCATACCGGCACCGAGGATCAAAGCAGATCAGGGATCCTATCTGGTGATCGATACAAAAGGCCGCAGATGGCGATTGCCCTTTGGAAATGATGGTTTCACATCCTTGATGGAACAGCAAAAAATGCGTGTTGTCAGGGAGGTGGTAACAGAGCGCGATCTGCTGCATCTGGGCGGCACCTTTTATGAGCTTCCCGCTGAGAATGCAGATGGATACGCAAAGCTCAAGCCTATTGCAACTCATGGACTTTTGATGAATGACTTTGCCTCCTACAGGGGATTGCTGTTGATCTCTGGCGCCAATACAAGCGAGACAGACAGCAAGAGAATTTTCAAAAGCGATGATGGAAAGGTAGCGGTATGGGCTGGAACAGTTGATGAACTCTGGAAATTGGGTAGTCCAAAAGGGAAAGGCGGTCCATGGTCATCTGCAAAAGTTGAAGCAGGGCAAGTATCTGATCCTTATCTGATGGGAGGCTATGGTCAACGCACACTGCATATCACCAATCATGGTGATCAAAAGATATCCATCTTGCTGCAAGTAGATCCTACTGGAACAGGTGAATGGTTTGATGCAAAAGGATTTGACATTGCACCCAATAAAACATTGACCTATCTATTTCCGGAATCATTGCAAGGGAAATGGTTGCGCTTCAAGTCTACTTCCAATGCTTTTGTTACTACTTTCTTGGAATACAATTAGTCTTTACAGGTCGAATTAGATATTTATCAGGCAAGGGGTAAAAAAAATATATCTATCGAAAACGTTTGTGAAAACACTTTCGATAGTTTTTATCGCTTGGCAAGGGCTCGTGCAATTTTCAGATTCAGAATTGAATCCTAATTTAAAATTCTCTAGGGATCCATTATCAACTCAGTTAATGATCTGTAGAAGCCCTTTAAATACGATTTTTCTATATGAGAAAACAACAACCAACCGCTTGCAAGGGGGATAGTATGCTTTGTTCTTCATCTATTCCAACCCGAAAAGTTTTCAACGGTCTGAAAAGAAACTGGATGAAAAATGCCTCATTCAGTCCTTTGTTACTTATGCTTTGCCTGCAAGCCAGTTTATTACCGGGTGAAGCACACGCTCTCCATTCTTTTTCCCCGCTCACATTTGCTGCTGAATACAAATTGGTTTTTACCGGTAAGCTTGTAAATGAAAGAGGTGAAACGCTGAGTGGATGTTCCATTACGGAAAAAGGAACATCCAATACCGTTCAGTCAAAATTGGACGGTAGCTTTTCAATTGAAGTTGCAGGTCCGGGTGCCGTTTTGGTTATTTCCTATGTAGGATATGATACAAAGGAAATTGTAGCCGGCAACTTGAGTGGGACCACCATTACATTATCATTGTCCTCCTCCAGCCTGGATCAGGTAGTGGTCGTTGGATATGCCAGTCAGAAGAAAGCCACCGTTACGGGTTCGATTTCTACCGTGAAGGGGGCAGAATTGGTGAAAGCTCCCGTTCCCAACCTGACTGCTGCAGTAGTAGGTAGGGTGCCTGGATTAATCTCTGCTCAAAGGAGCGGTCAGCCTGGCAATGATGAGACTACCTTGCGCATCAGGGGTATTGGAACCTTGGACAATGGCAATGCTGCTCCCCTGGTATTGGTCGATGGGGTTGAAAGACCTTTTTCAAGGATTGATCCCAACGAAGTAGAATCCATTTCGGTATTGAAGGATGCAGCATCAACAGCTGTATATGGTATACGGGGAGCAAATGGTGTTATATTGGTCACTACCCTAAAAGGAAAGGAAGGTCCTGCTAAAGTCAATTATTCTGGCAACTATGCTTTACAGGTGCCTACCAGATTGCCTCAGTTTTTAGACGGGTATGATTTTTCAACCTTGCAGCTTGAAGCGCAGCTGAATGATAATCCAACTGCAACTCCCATGTTCAGCAGTGAGGAATTGCAAAAGTTCAAGGATGGATCTGATCCTCTTTTCTATCCCAGTGTGGACTGGCTGGATTTGATGATGCATAAATCGGCTCCTCAGCAGCAACACAATGTCAATATATCTGGTGGTACAAGTGTCGCCAAGTATTTTGTATCCCTGGGCTACCTGGATCAGGAGGGTTTGTGGAAGCAGTTTGCGAAAGAATATAACAACAATGATCTCTACAAGAGATTCAATTTTCGTTCAAATCTTGATCTTGACATAACAAAAACCACCAGAGCCAATATTCAAATAGGAGGGGTGACATCCAATCGGAGTTCCCCTGGTGGTTCTCCTTTTTTGGATATCCTGGCTGCAGCCACCAATGGTACACCTGGAATCTGGGAAGGGAAAGTCATCACGATTCCCAGGGCCAACGGACGAAATGCATTGGGAACCTTTTTTGATGGATTTGATCGATACTCAAACAATGTATTGAACCTGAATGTCGGACTTCGACAAAAATTCGACTTCCTTTTGAAAGGGTTATCAGGCAGGATCATTGGTGCCTACGACAGTGAATATGGACAAAGCAGGTCTTTCTCGAGAAGCTTTGCAAGGTATTCCGCTGAAAAAATTGATGTCAACGGAGATGGCATTCCTGATCCAATATTGAGACAGTCTGGTGAAGATGGTGTACTCAACGATCCTTCTGAAAGTTTTACCAGATCAAAGCGTGTTTATTTGGAATCGGCATTGGAGTACAGCAATAGCTTCGGCAAACATGCCGTCACAGGCCTTCTATTGTATACACAGCGGAAACAATTCTACCATGCCCTTTCTTATCCGGGTATTCCACTGGGCTACCAGGATTATGTTACAAGGATTACCTATAACTATGACCAAAAATACCTCGTTGAATTCAACATGGGTAGGAACGGATCAGAGAATTTTCCAGTAAATAGTCGTTTTGGCTGGTTCCCAGCTGTATCCGGTGGTTGGGTATTGACAAATGAACCCATTGTCAAAAAAGCGATTGGTGATAATTTTCTCTCCTATTTGAAACTGAGGGCTTCTTATGGTGTTGTAGGAAATGACCGGTTAGGTTCTGCCCGATTCATGTATTATCCAAGTGAATACGTAAGTGGTGGTGGTGCCATTTTTGGAGAAGATCCAGTGAGCAGAGCCGGATATATCGAGGGTAAGTTGGGTAACCCCAATGTTACATGGGAAAAAGCGTTGAAGCAAAACTATGCTGCGGAATTCAAGTTCCTCAAAAACAGGTTGTCACTCAATGTCGACTATTTCATTGAAGAGCGTTCCAACATATTAACTGCCAGAAGAACGGTCCCCAATCACGTTGCCGCTGTTTTACAGGATGCCTACAACATTGGTCGTGTTGAGAATGGTGGTTATGAAATTGAGCTGGGATGGTCTGATGTTATTGGAAAAGTCAACTATTGGCTTAATGGCAATTATTCCTTCGCCCGGAATAAGATCCTTTTTATGGATGAAGCATACAATACGGCATTTCCGTTGTTGAATCAAACCGGACAGCGTGTTGGTGAAGTATTCGGATATGATTTCAGGGGATTTTTTAACAGCCAGGATGATATCAGCAAGTGGCCAAGACAATTCAACATGAACCAGCGGCCTGGTGATGTAAAGTATACCGATATCACAGGGGATGGCATAGTGGATGTGAATGATCGAAAGCCAATCATGAACCCTTCTTTTCCTGAAGTTAACTATGGTTTTTCAGGCGGGT
>RFVQ01000161.1 GCA_009922495.1 Chitinophagia bacterium | reverse complement strand
GCAAAGGAAGTCCTTTGGTTATCGGATTGGGGGAAAAGGAACATTTCTTAGCATCGGACGCCTCTCCCATAATTGAGTATACCAAGCGAGTGATTTATGTCAATGATTACGAATTGGCCATCATCACACCGGAAGAATTGCTGTTAAAGAATTTAGGGAATGAAATTTTACATCCATATGTTCAGCAATTGGATATGGAATTGGCTGCCATTGAAAAAGGAGGTTACGATCACTTCATGTTAAAAGAAGTATTTGAACAACCTGCTACTATTTTTGATTGTTTAAGAGGTAGATTATTACAAGACCAACAACAAATTGTTATGGCTGGTGTGGACAATCATTTAGAAGCATTAACAAAAGCTTCTCGTATCATGATTGTTGCCTGTGGTACAAGTTGGCATGCAGGACTTGTTGCTGAATATGTCATCGAAGAACTTTGCCGCATTCCTGTGGAAGTTGAATATGCATCAGAATTCAGATACAGAAATCCCATTGTCGGTCCTGGTGATGTGATCTTTGCCATTTCCCAGAGCGGTGAAACTGCTGATACAATTGTCGCAATTGAAAATGCCAAAGCCAAGGGGGCCTTTATTTTTGGGATCTTGAATGTAGTGGGGTCTTCCATCGCGAGAATTTCACATGCGGGAGCCTATACCCATGCTGGCCCTGAAATCGGAGTAGCTAGCACAAAAGCCTTTACTGCCCAATTGGTAGTGCTGAACATGATTGCGCTCAAGATTGCAAAAGAGAAAGGTTCTATATCCAATGAAAGATTTTTACAACTTCTTGCTGAGCTCAATGCTTTGCCGGATAAAATTGCTTCCATTCTTTCCGGCGCTGATGCCATTCGTGCGGTGGCACAGAAACACGCACATGCTTCCAGCTTTCTTTTTCTGGGAAGGGGCTATAATTTTCCTGTAGCCCTTGAAGGCGCTTTGAAACTCAAAGAAATTTCATATATACACGCCGAAGGTTATCCTGCTGCAGAAATGAAACATGGACCCATTGCACTTGTAGACGAAAATCTGCCAGTGCTTTTCGTGGCAACCAAAGATGCTTATCATGAAAAAGTTGTAAGCAACATGCAAGAAATCAATGCCCGAAAAGGCAAATTAATTGGTGTTGTTACAGAAGGCGATACAAGCATGAAAATGTTGAAAGCAGATTTGATGGAAGTTCCATCAGCAGATGAGATCATTGCGCCTGTTTTGAACGTAATTCCACTTCAACTATTGTCCTACTATATAGGGATTGAAAGAGGATTGGATGTTGATAGGCCTAGAAATTTAGCGAAGAGTGTAACCGTTGAATAAATACCCATGAACAAAATAAACAAGCGATCCATTGCTTCCATTGGATATGATTTTATTCCAAAAGAATACATTCCCAAAGGGAAAAATGAGTATTACCTCAGAAACATACGCAGCAACAATGCTGTTGAATACCGCAGTTTGACTGCCGCCGAAATAGAGATTTTGGTCCGAAACAATAACGCCTCGGATAACTGGAACAATATTTTGGTTTCAGCATTGTTCAATCCGCAGTTGGTTAAAAATTGTAGTTTTTTTGGATTGGTAAGAATAGGAAAGCTGGAGACTATTTCCCTTGAGTTTCACAACCTGAATTTACCAGTAGGCCTGTATAATTCCACCATCATCAGTTGTGATTTTGGCGACAATGTTTGCGTTCACAATGTCAATTACTTTTCACACTTTGTTGTGGAAAATGAAGTCATGATAGCCAATGTAAACGAATTGGCGACTACCAATGCTGCAAAATTCGGAAATGGTATCATCAAGCAAGGTGAGCAGGAGTCGCAGCGTATCTGGCTTGAAATATGCAATGAAAATGGAGGCCGTAAAATATTGCCCTTTGACGGGATGTTGCCTGCTGATGCCTTTCTATGGTCCAAATACCGGGATGATGCATCCTTGTTGAATGCTTTCCAGCATTTCACAGAGAAAAAAATTGATCAATCACGGGGACACTATGGATACATTGGTGAAAGAACAGTGATCAAGAATTGTAAAATGATCAAGGATGTGTTGATAGGAACGGATGCATATATCAAGGGCGCCAACAAAATAAAGAATGTAACCATCAATAGCAACAGCGAAGCTTCCACGCAAATTGGGGAGGGTTCCGAATTGGTCAATGGTATCATTGGCGTAGGTTGTCGGGTCTTTTATGGCGTTAAAGCTGTTAGGTTCTTCATGGCTTCTCATTCTCAGTTGAAATATGGAGCAAGGCTGATCAATTCCTATTTGGGTAACAATTCTACCATCTCTTGCTGTGAGGTCCTAAACTCCCTCATTTATCCTTTTCATGAACAGCACCACAACAATTCTTTTCTATGTGCAGCGCTGTTGATGGGTCAAACCAATATGGCAGCCGGAGCAACCATTGGATCCAATCATAATTCAAGAGGTGCGGATGGGGAGTTGATCGCCGGAAGGGGATTTTGGCCAGGCTTATGCGTTAGTCTTAAGCATAATTCAAGATTTGCTTCCTTTACCCTTTTGGCAAAGGGAGATTTCCCTTTTGAATTGAATATCCCATTGCCATTTTCTCTGATCATCAATGATTATGCTGCCAATGAATTAAGGATCATTCCTGCTTATTGGTTTCAGTATAATTATTATGCTTTGCAACGAAATGAATGGAAGTATAGAGACCGCGATGCAAGATCCAAAAGAGAATTGAACCTGGAGTATGACAGTTTAGCGCCAGACAGCGTCAATGAAATTTTTGAGGCATTGGATCTGCTCTGTCTTTTTGTTGGCAAAGCGTATGAAAGAGGTTCTTCCAAAAAGGAGCTGACGGATCAAGCGTATAGGATTTTGGGCAAAAAATTGTTGGAAAATGACCCCAAAACTGTTGATTCCCTGGAAGTACTGGCAGAAGGATTTGAGAACAGCAAACGGAAGGTTGTATTGCTAAAGGTGACAAAATCATACCAAGCCTACAAAGAGATGATCCATTACTATGCGATGGGTAAAATCATTGATCGGTTTGTGAAATCAACTGATAAGATGATGGCCGCTAAAGATTTGATTGCCTTTAAAAAATTAAAAAGAGAAAATTGGACAAATCTTGGCGGACAGCTAGTTTCCGATGTCTCGCTTCAGGGCATGCTTGGGCAGATCAGAAAAGGTAGTATCAATTCTTGGGATTCCTTGCATCAGAAGTATCAAGAGTTGGCAGCCAAATACGAAGATGATGTGCTGAAACATGCTGTTGCTTCTTTATGGGAAATCAATCAATTTCCGGAGAAAAATTTATCTAAGGAACAATGGATGGAACTATTGGACAAGCATTTTTCAATAAATGAAAAAGTATGCAAAGGCATTGTGAATACCAGAAAAAAAGATTTGTCCAATCCGTTTAGAAAATCTGTTTATTCCAATGAAATAGAGCAGGAAGCGGTGCTGGGGAAATTGGCTGATAATTCATTCATTAAAATGAAATCGAAAGAGCACAAAGCACTCGGCATCACCTTAGAGAAAATTTCTGCTATCCTTCAAACTTTATAGGCGAAAGAAAATCCCTCTTTTGTAAAGGAACTCGCATATTTTCCATTCCAGAAAAAAAATGGTAAGACTGGTGATAATGCCCACAACAAATGAGGGCAACCAGGTTGACAGCAGTCCAGTGGTGATTGCTTCTACATACCCATTGAACCACCTTGCACCCAGGATCTCGAAAAACAGATAGATGAAGATCGAGTTCATTCCTATTACCTGAAAGAAATAGAGCCTTTTTTTTTGTTTGACATCAATCCATTGGTAACAGGCGGCCATGCAAAGCAGGCACCATCCCAGCGAGGCAAGTGTGAAGGAGCTGGTAGCGATCCTTTTGATGATGGGCGTGATTCCGCTAAGATCAAGTGCATAACCCAAGACCAGGCAGATCGCTGCAGCCACCAAAATCTTCTTGATGAGATCCTTTTGCTGGCTGATCATGAGTTTCCCCAGTACGGCACCGGCAATGGTATGGACAGCAGTCGGGATGCAGTTGATGGCTACCCATCCGCCTTTGTTGATCTTGTTCATCAAAAGAAGATCTACATAGTTGCCGAAATTCTGCTGATCGGTGAAGGGCTGATCAAATCCAGGCACAGCAGCATATCGGTATAGCATTTCTGTCAGCAGCAAGAGTCCGACACTGATTCCGATTTGTGCTTTGATATTGAGTTCGAAAATCAGATAGGCGAGCAGGAGAGTGAAAGATAACTGCGTCAGTACATTCCAGAGTTCAAAGGAAAGCCCGCTTTTTCTAACCGCATAGCTCAATACGCCCCAGAAAAACAACCAGCCGCAGCGTTTCAGCATTTTTAGGTTTCGCTGACCGCTGGAAACGGATCGACTTTTCATGCCACTCACAGAATAAGCCATGGCAATGCCAGCCATGAACATGAAGGCGGGTTGTATCAGGTCCCAAAAGCGCAATCCATTCCAGGGGTGGTGATGCAATTGTTGCACAAGGATGTGTATCCCTTTTCCTTCTGTAGCATCATTCAAGACATCATACAATCCGGCTCCTTCGAGGGCCAGCAGAAACATGATCATTCCTCTCATGAAATCAAGGGAAAGCAATCGGTTGTTGGGTTGTAGGGATGTTGACATGGTGATGAATTTATTGAGACCATTTGTTTTCGAGCATTTTGATGAAATAGCCGCCCACCAC
>RFVQ01000017.1 GCA_009922495.1 Chitinophagia bacterium | reverse complement strand
CCATTTCCACCAAAAGAATAGATTTTATCATCCAGGATAAATGAGAAAAACCCAAAATTGTATCCCGTGAAGAATGTTGAATCAATTCGAACCCAGGTCCTGGCTCCTGGTTCACCCGTCAATTGATATACCCTGCCGGTTCCCTGGGGCAACATATAAAGCTGGTCTTTTTTCTTGGCAAAACTTACACCGGAGTTGGCAAAATTACCTGGGAGATCTGGCAAAGGAAGGATCGTTTTGTTGGAGAGAGAAAAGAGGATCAATCCCTGATTTTCTGCTGCCGCCCGTTCCAGGATAGGGGGAAGAGATTGCGACTTTAGAATTGGTCCGTAACCAATTACAAAGATGAACAGGAGCAGGAGATTTTTGATTGCCACATGGCAATATCATTTCTTCATAGAATTAGAAAAGGTGGAAATCACGTAATATTTTACTTTTTAATACATTTAGTAAATCACTAATGTGTATTTAATTATATTACATTAAATTATAGAAGGACATAGAAAAGAATATTCTTCACTAAGATTGAAACCAACTGAAAAAAATTTGCCAAAAATGCTATAATTCCTCCTCAATGGGTGAAAGGGCGTGCTGAATTTTTTCAATAATTGCTGTGGGTTCAATACCCGTCATACAAGCATGATCACCCCGCCAGCAAGATTTGTTGCCGAATACGGAACAAGGGCGACAGGCAAGGTTCAGTTGAAGGGCATTCAGGGGGTTTTGTCCCACTCCATAAAAACCGGCATAAGGATGGGTGGGTCCCCACACAGAAACCACCGGAATCGCTGCCAAAGAAGCCAGGTGCATATTGGCAGAGTCCATTGAAACCATGACTTTTAACTTACCCATGATCTCCAACTCTTTTTCCAACCCAATATTTTCCTTGATGGCAACCGCGTTGTTGAACTCCTTGTTCCATTGCCGGATGAGCAATCTCTCAGCAGGGGTTCCCCCAAAAAAATAAAGCTTGTACGGCTCCCTATCAAAATGCCGCACCACCTCCTTGAATTTATCAAGGTTGTACATCTTGGCTTTGTGCTTCGCGAAGGGAGCAAAACCGATAGGAATGGTGGTATTTGAAGCCGGAAGCGGAGAGATGGCAATCGGTAGGGCGTCTTTTGCAGTTGGCAGGAATTCATTCAATACGTCCGCATATCTTTCTGTACTGTGTTTCAAAGGTCTAAAGATCTTGAAGTCTCTCCGGGTAAGAGCAAATTTTTCAAGTCTGCCTTTGTCGATAACCGCTGTCTTCTTGCCTGAGCATCGAAAAAGAAAGCGCAAAACATGTGTGCGCAATACGCCATGCAGATCGGCAACTGCTGAAAAATCAGCGGCCAACTTCACCATTTGATAGATTCGCCAGATTCCTGCAATACCCTTGTGCTTCCCTCTCATGTCTGCACCCAAAAAATGCAAACGATCGATCCCCTGAAACAACCCTTCAAACTGCCGGTTGCTGAGCATATAGACCTCAGCACCTTGATTTTCCTTTAAAAAAGCCTTGAGTACCGGTACCGTCATGGCCACATCACCCAAAGCGGAAAAGCGCATGACCAGTATTTTTTGATGGGAAAATGGGCTCATGCTTTTTGATTGTAGAGCACTGGGTTCAAAGCAGGATCATTGTACATTTTCATCTGCCGGTATACTTTTATTTTCTTTTTCCCTGCCGCAATATCATGCAGCAATTCATCGATGGATCTGGAAAGATCCTTTTGCTGGTCCAACAAGATCACCAGCTTATCGGCACATTTTTTCCGGTGTTCATCGCTGGCATCCACTCGCTCTGCCTCTTCCCGCATGTGCCAGATCTTGAGCACCAGGATAGACAAACGGTCAATAGCCCAAGCGGGGCTTTCTGTATTGAGCGTGGCATCATCATGGGGAATGATATCCTTGTACTTCACTATAAAATGATCATCAATTTGCTCCACCAGATCCGTGCGTTCCTGATTGGAACGATCAATCCTGCGCTTCAATTCCAATCCCGCTACCGGATCGATGTTCGGATCCCGGACAATATCTTCCAAATGCCACTGTACCGTATCGATAAAATTCTTGCGATAAAAAAGATGCTGCAAACTTCCTGCTTCATGCGGATTCTGAAGGGCCGCATCTACATTGTTGTGTTCATGATAATCTTTCACGCACTGATGAAAAACCTCATTGCATATGCTACTGATCATCCCACAAAAATAATGCTAATTCTTTGCACCTTTTCTGATCAGAATGGTGAAGCTCAAGGCCAATACCATGCAAACTCCTGCCGCGGCAGTGAGCGAAACAGCCCTGGAGGCAGCATGCTGACCCATATAGATGCCATAAAATGCCCAGGAGAGCACAAAACCAAAGGCCGGCTCTTTTAGTCTTCCTACCATGAATATACCCAGCGCCATGGCAATGATGATCATGAGGATGCTCCAGGTTTCTGGAGGCAAAGGATTGCCGTCCCACCCAATGCCAACCAACAACGCTGTGGTATTGGCAATGGTTGCTACCGAAATCCAACCCAGGTAAACCAGAAAGGCATGGTGGATCCAAATGCGATGAAAGACCGGCATCAATAATTTATACGGCTTGATGCGCAGGTACAAGACAACCAGCAATACCAAAAAACAAATCATGATCAGCAAAGAACTGGCTAAGTATAAATAATGCCAGACCACGATCCAACCGGCATTGAGGAGACAGCTGATCTGAAACAAAGGACTCAAGCTGTCGATCGCTTTTTTACCGGCTTCATCAAATCGACCAAATGCGGAAAAGAAAGAACAGAACACAAAACCGATCAGTAAAAGATAGATGATGCCCCAGATCGCAAAGGTGAAACCTGCCGGAACGAAATAATTGGGATAAAAACCCGATACCTGACCCGTGTTGTATCCATTGATCGGCAGAATATTGGCCAATGCATTCACGGTCAACACCATCACCAATCCAATCAGGTTCAAAAAGGCATCGAACTTTGATCTCATATGATACAATTACAAATTTCCTTTCTTCATCTCAGCGAACGCGTACTCCATTACAAATTTCCTTTCTTCATCTCAGCCATCGCATAATCCGCTGCCCTGGCTGTCAACGCCATGTAGGTCAAAGAAGGATTCTGGGTGGAAGTAGATGTCATGCAGGATCCATCGGTCACGAACACATTTTTGCAATGGTGCAACTGGTTCCATTTGTTGAGCAGGGATGTCTTGGCATCATGTCCCATCCTTGCACCTCCCATCTCATGGATGTCCAGTCCCGGTGCCTGCTTGGAATCGGTTGTCTGGATATCATAGAAACCGGCCTTGGTGAACATTTCGGTCAGCTGCTCCTGATAATCCTTTACCATTTTATCATCATTCTCATCATAATCAATGCTGATCTTCAACAAGGGCATTCCCCATTCGTCTTTTTGATCGGCAGACAAAGACACATAATTGGTCTCTTTGGGAATGGTCTCACCCATCATGTTCACCAAAGCCGTCGGTATTGCGCTTGATGCCTCGGTTGGCAGAGAATCCTGCCGCATATCCTCTGAGAAAATCGGTCTCCTGCTTGAACACATTGCGGAAGCGGGGGATATAGGCACTGGTATGGGAACGTCCGTCTGTTTTCTTGTCGAGATGTCCATCATGCTTACCCGAAACCCTTGCACGGTAATTGTGAAAGGCTACATATTTTCCCAACAAACCACTGTCGTTGCCCAAACCATTGGGGAAGCGACTGGAAGTGGAGTTCAACAATATCAGGTTGGAATTGAGCGCTGCCGCATTTACAAAAATGATGCGTGCAAAATATTCCGTTGCCTTGTGCGTCTTGGCATCGATCACGCGCACGCCGGTTGCCTTACCCGCTTTATCGTCATAGATAATAGAATGCACCACTGCATCGGAGATCATGGTGAGATTTCCTGTCTTCTCTGCCCAGGGCAAGGTTACTGAATTGGAGCTGAAGTAGCCGCCAAAAGGACAACCACGCTGACAAAGATTGCGTTTCTGGCATTGTGCCCTGCCCTGTTCCAGGTGGATCTTCTGGGGTTGGGTCAAATGAGCGCATCTGCCATAGATGATATGGCGATCGGTATAATTTTTCTTGACAAAGTCACTGAAATAATTTTCTACACAGGACAGTTCCAATGCCGGAAGAAATTCACCGTCTGGCAGCATCGGCAGGTTGTCTCTGTTGCCGGATATGCCTGCAAACTTTTCTACATAGCTGTACCAGGGAGCAAGGTCCTTGTAACGGATCGGCCAATCCACTGCGTAACCATCGCGTGCTGGCCCCTCGAAATCAAACTCACTCCAGCGCTGTGTTTGACGCGCCCACATGAGCGATTTGCCACCGGTCTGATAACCACGGATCCAGTCGAAAGGCTTCTCTTGCACATAAGGATGTTCATTGTCCTTTACAAAAAAATGCATGGCATCCTCACGGAAAGCATAACACTTGCTGATGACAGGATTGGCATCCTTGATGTCCTGCGGCACTTCGTTGCGATGGGGAAATTCCCAGGGCATCATATTGGTGGTGGGATAGTCTTTGAGGTGTTTCACCTCTTTGCCTCTTTCCAGCACCAGTGTTTTCAATCCTTTTTCTGTGAACTCCTTGGCAGCCCAGCCACCGCTGAGTCCGGATCCGATAACGATAACGTCGAAAGTATTGGTAGGCATAAATTTATTTTAAAGGGACGAGGGACAGGGGTTAAGCAGGAACACAGCCATGATAGCGGCCAGGTATCATTTCATATACCTGAACCTTGGTCAGGAAAAATTCAGAGGAAGTATAGGCCTGTATGGTCAGCCCCTTAGTCGTTTTGAAAAAAGCATTGAGATCATTCTCTTCATCGATCTTGGCAAGGATGGTATCCAACAGCTTTTTTCTTTCTGTTGGATCAGCTTGGGTAAAATCCTTGTTGATCGTCTGTTGAGAAAGTTTCTTGAAGGCCTCCAATCCCTTGGTGAACTTCTCCTGATCTTCTTTCTTTTTGCAATCATCCACCATCATCAAAACAAACAGGTGCGCTGAAAGGTCTTTGGCGCCTGGACTGGTTGTTTTGGGGAGTATGGATTCACAAAGCTCCGCGAGCAGTGCCTCGTCTGCTGAACTGATCTTAATCTTTTTGAGCAAAAGGGATGATTTGCTTCTGTCACTCATGCAGGAAGGCGCGAGGGCCAATCCAGCAGAGACAAAAACCAGGCTTTTCAGTGTCCGGCGTCGGGAAGATGAATACATATGGCAATATTGAGTGTACAAGTTAGAAAAAAAGCCACACTTGCGTGTGGCCAAAGCACGATTATGCTACTAATCATGGGTCTATAACCGATTTGAGTAAGAATGATTGTTGATCAAATGTATTGTCTTTATGACAATTTTTTGTCATTATGAAAATAAATTTATTTGCTTATTGCAAGCATGAAACCCAAAAAGGAACACTTGGGACAAAAGATCAAACGGCTGAGAGCATTCAGAGGAATGACGCAGCAAGAATTGGCGCATGCAATCGGGAAGACAAGATCTCTTGTTTCATTCTTCGAACGAACCGGCAATATCAATCAATACAGCTTGCTGGAAATTTGCTCGGTACTCAAAATAACACCTGAAGATTTAGAAACAAGTACCCAAGTAGATGAGGGCAAAGGGCCTGATTATGCTCCATCCCCTAAAAACCCAGAATTGCTGGAACAACTAAAGGAAGAAAACAAATTTCTGAAAGAAACCATCAACAACCAGTGGCAACTGTTAAAAGAGTTGTCCAAGGGAAAATGACCCATGCCAGCAGAAAAACGGTCTTTGCATAACCCTTCTTTTACCGATTGAGAAAGTACTGGTTGAGACCCCAATGGTATTTTTCGTCTTTGAAATGCACCAAAAGATCTTTGGCTGTGCTCAGGTTTTTCCGTTTCAAGGTTATGGTTTCACCCGCCTGAGTAGCGAATGTCAGGTTCAGTTTCCCTTTTCCTCTGCTTGCTTTGGGATAAACAATGCCCCGCTTGTCTGAATACAATTCGAAATCATTGTCAGCCAACAATTCAAGGTTACAAATATTTCCTTTGAGGCTTTTGACCTTTACCTGCTGCAAGCTTCCCTGGTATTTGACAGCATCCACCAGAAAAGCACCTTCAGCACCCAGCTGGTGAAAACTCAACTCCTGCCAGGTTCCTGGTATCGAAGGGAAAATCTTAATCCCCCTTTCATCACTCTGGATCAGCATTTCGAGCAGACTGGTGGCAAAGGCCATAGGGGTTTCAAAACAGGGACCGGCTTCTGCATACAAACCTCCCGGTTCAGCATGCCGATTCAGAAAATTATTCAGGTACTGAAGGGATTTATCTCCTTCTCCCAGCAAGGAATACATGGCGGATGCTCCCGTATAGGAATATCCGGCAAGTGCCGACGGCATGGAATGCCAATGATCAATCGAAGTTTGGGTGATCTTCCGGTGGGCCGGATCTGTCATGTTGAGCAATCGATAGGGATATATAGCCATCAAATGGGAATAATGTCGGTGAGAGGATGTCAGTTCCACTTCTTTTCCGATCATAAATCCTTTTTCATTTGAGTGCAGCGGTACCAATTTCTGCAAAACTTCTGTCCATTTGCTTTTATCAGGATCTTTCCATTGCAATTTTTCATTCAGGCTGATGAGTGTTTGCAATCCCCAAATCAATCCCGCCAATGTGTAATGCGCATCTTCGGCATCAGCAAATTCAGGAGAATGAGATTTGGGTAAATGGTACACTCCTTTTTCATCTTTTGTCAGCAGGTGCAGCAGATAGTTGACAGAACGCTTGAGCAAGGGATAGATCTTGGCCCTCAATTCTTTTTCATCACCCCCATATTGATAATAGCGATAATAATAAAGCATGACCCATACCAAGTTACCCGGTTCAAACTGACCCTTGCGCAGGTCATGCTGGTTCAGGGGAGCATGCAGATCGAATCCTGACATCCTTCCTATGGCAGCTGCATCGTTTCGCCATTCGGGTGGAACATTATGGATCAACGTTGGAAGGTTGTTGTTGAGTTGGTTGAACAGCGGCCTGGTCAGTTCAAGGTGATTGGAAGCGAACAAGGGAGAATAGGTCAGTTGGGTATTGAGGTTCCACCAGATCCCGGGCCAGGGAGTATTGCTGGTGAACCAGGGTCCCATCAGGTCGATCATGGGTTTATCCTCTCGGGTAGCCGATGCCAATTTGTACAGTTGAATCCAGTAATAGGTTTCCACCCGCTTATCGGGAATGGATATGAAGCTTTTTTGAAAGAATGCATTCCACCATTTTCTATGCCTTGCATGGATCCAGTCAAGTGGTTTGCTTTGAAAAGATTTGATGGCAGCAAACCCTTCCGGTATCGCCAGCCCTTTTTCTTTGGTACTGAACCCAACGGCTACATCAATGATGTGTTTTTCTTTTTCAATGCTGTGTTTCCACACAGTGGCATATTCACCATCAAATAAAAGCGGCTGATAGCAGATGCCATGACTGGCAGAATCCTTGAGTTGAAAATCAGGGTTGCGCTTGTATTGGTATTCTTTTTCAGATACTCTCCCTGACAGGAGTCTGGGTGTCATGGCCTTTTCACCTGTCCATTCACAGATGATCTTTTCGTTGCCAACTTCCCCCAATTCAATATGAACCACCTCCTCGCCGGAAGGCACAAAGAAGAAAACCGAGAAACCGCCATTGCGGGTGATGACCTTTCCTCTTGCTTCCGCATTGTAAATGTCCAGAAAGATATCTGCTCCTATGATATCTGATTCAGACTTGATCACCATTTTCCCGATCGGCAAACGAGGTCTGGAAACCAGTTGTTGTGTGAACATGCTGTCGGGATAATGCGGACGCTGATCGGTCACATCAGACCTGCCGATATCAAATCGGATGGCTCTTTTATTTTCCCGATACATGTTCACCCCCAGTCTGCCATTTCCAGCAATGATGCCATCATAGAAATCAGTACCCAGGCTGTCCCAATACATGCGGGTATGTTGCATGTAATTTTTCCATTCGGTACTGTCGATGGGCTGTGCTTTTACCTGTGCACAAAGAAAAAGCAAAAAGAAAAATTTCAGTTTTTTCATTCCTTCTCAAATTCAATGATGTACGCTGAAACATATTCAGCTTTCGGACCTTCCATATCCTTTACAAACAACCTGGCTCTCTTGCCCAATTTCAAACAGGTATTCTTGGCTTTGATATCCTCTTCCGTATTCATGGGTTGGAGGGAAGGATACCACAAAATATGTCCGGGTTGCTGCAAGAGCAGTTTCGGCTTTGTCCATTGTTGAGCATTATCGCCTGCTCCAAGATCTTTGTTCTTGTTGAAAGAAATATAGATCTTATCTCCCACCCATTTTTGTCCCTCTACCCTTCCCATCATCATCACCCAACAATTGAGATAGGTATTCCAGCTGACAGACGGACCCCAATGGAAATTTCCTCCTGCCCTCGACGCTGCACCCCCTTTGTCTTCTTTGGAAATCTGCAACGAAGCAATGGGCTTTCCAATGCCATTGTAGGCTGCTGCAAAAGCCTTGCCATCCCAACGCTGCGCCTTTCCTTGCGGATCATCGAGGTCGGACAATTTTATTCTGGCGATACTGATGCATTGTCCGCTTGCTTCCAACACACTATCATATTTTGATGCATTGTATACACCAGGATATCCATACTCACCATAAAAAAGATAGAGATAATCCCCACTGGCAACAGCCGAAGGATCCCCCACACCACCCGCAAAGGTCAGGGAATTGTTGTGCGGCTTGGGGATCATGCGGGGTTGCAGGTCTTCTATAAAGATCCCTTTGTTCTCCCATGAATGTCCGCCATTGGTGGATTTCATGATGCCGATGCGACAAACAGCTGCTGCAGATTGCGGACCAGTCAACCCCTCAGGCCAAAGCGAATCAATATACCCTTCGCCAGTCTTGGGATCATAGGGGAGCGTCTCGGGATAATTCTCGTTGTGATAGACCGCATAGAGTGTCTTTCCACTGGCATCGGTGGGAGATTGATAAACAGTTTCAAACCAAACAGCACCATGCAAGCCTTTTTGCCCGGGTGGCACATTCGGCGGCATCTCCGGATCGATGAATTGATCATGGGGTGTGAGAAATACCTGATCGGGATCTTTGCCGCTGGCAAACTCCAGTTCATTGGAATAACCCCATACAGGATCTTCTCCATATTTACCAGGGAAGATTCTGAAGGTATCGCCGATCCAGGCTTCTGCCATGTTGCAATCGACGAAGGATTTGAAGAGAAATTTCTCGGAGGGAATCAATTTGAACTTCGGCTCAAAGGTTTCCTCCTGTTTCATTTCGCAACCAAAGAAAACCAAGGTGCAGATTGGGATCAAAAATTTGTACATGGCTATTTTTTTGCAACAGGCTGAAATCCACTTTTTGCCAAATCATCAAAGAGCTTCTGCACTTTAGCGATACCACTGGCATCGTTCATATCGTAATAATGATAGATCTCCATGTCGGTCCGGTGAATGCCATTCTCCTGAATCGCACCCTGTGATTTATACTCTGCTATAACCCAATCTGCGACGATCTTATAACTCAACTTGTCGTTCTCAGCAAAACGATAGGCCCTGTTCAGCGTGAACTTCGGGGCATCAGCCTTGATGCGGGTCTCAGGATACCCTTCCAGCATGCTGAACTCAGTGGGCTTCATGCCTTCGCGCATGGGACTGCCTGCAATGATGATGGGCTTGTTGGGACCCTTGAAACGCTGCACAGCTCTTAAAGCCATGAGCACTGATGTCTTGTGATGTCCGTGCTGACCGGGATGAGGCAACATGGTAATAACGAAATCATATCCTCTCTCTGCGAGCAAACGATCCATCCTGCTTTCCACATAGGGGATGTTCCAGTTTTTTCCGGAGATATAGGGATTGATGTCAAGAGTGTACCAATCATCCGGTTGTTCCATGAAATAAATATTGCGCACACCCATGATCCTGCCGGCATTGAGGATTTCCTGCTTCCGGATCATGGGAAGATGCGTGCGGGCTACCACTGAATCTGTAAGATTCAATCCAAAATAAATGGCCCCCAGTTGAGAGTCTGCAAAGCCTCCACCACCATCGGTCATCACGGCCATGTCCACCGTTCCCTTTAATTCCTTGGTGATCTTGAACATGGTAACCGAGAAGCCGGTTTCGTCGTCAGGATGGGCAGTAACGACCAATACTTTGGGGCCTTGAGCAAAAATGGTAGCGCTCATCATGAGCATGGTGACAATGGCAAGCAAGCGTTTCATGATATTCTGTTTTGGTATCATGAATATAACAAAAAAGTCACGAGTCTAATGGACCCGTGACTTGTATTCAATAGAATTGGTTCGCTTATTCTTTCACACCGGTGGTGATCGCTGGCGACTTGGATTCCCATTCACTCCGATCGAGTTTCTTCTTGGCAGGTGCTACTTCGTCCCCAGACGTTCCATTGTACAATCTGCCATTCTTCATCACATATTGGATGGTATTGGAGTTCCGGATGTTTTCCAAAGGATTCTTGTCCAAGATCAAGAGATCGGCCAGCTTGCCTGCTTCCACTGAACCCAGGTCTTTGTCGAGACCCAATGCCTCCGCACCCAGTATGGTAGCTACTTTCAGAGCATCCAGGTTGCGCATGCCGCCACTCTGCATGGCCCAGAGTTCCCAATGGAAGCCAAGACCCTGTAACTGTCCGTGGGAACCAATCCCCGCAAGTCCACCCTGCTCCACGATCGACTTCATGCTTTGAGCATGTTTTTGGAAAACGTGTTCTTCGGGCAGGAACCAAGTGGCTCTGCGCCTTGACTTGGATGCGAGCTCTTCATTTGGAGTGAAGAACTGCAATTTTTTATCCGCATAGGGATTGTTGTTCTCGTAATAATAATTCTCTGCCCAGGGACCGCCATAGGAAACCAGCAAAGTGGGCGTGACGGCCATCTTCGCATCGGCGGTTACCTTGGTAACATCTTTGTAAAGAGGGAAGATGGGAATGGAATGCTCATGACCAGGATAGCCATCGAGCAAATTGGTCATATTCAATTTGAAATCCAATCCTCCTTCTGTTGTGGGCATCAGCTTCTGGTTCTTTGCGGCATTGATGATCCACTGTCTTGTCTGCCTGTTGCCTGTCAGGTACATTTTGATGTACTGCGTATTGTAATACTTGCTGTATTGCTTGAGGATGCTTTCGGCCTGCGCAGAATCTTTCACGTTGTAGGCCCAATAGCCTACACCGGGGCCAGTTGAATACACACGTGGACCCACCATTTGTCCCGCTTCCACCATATCTGCATAGGTAAGCACATCCGTGGTCGCCGTTTGCGGATCTCTTGTGGTGGTTACGCCATAAGCAAGATTGGCAGCGTAAATCCAGACCTGATTCTTGTGGATGCCCCAGCTGGGCCACATGTGGGAATGCACATCCACAAAACCCGGCACGATGGTTTTGCCGGAAACATCGATCACCTGTGCTCCTTTGGGTGCTGCAATACTCTTGGCTACTGATTTGATCCGGTTGTTCACCACCAACACATCTCCCTTGCTCAGTACTTCATCGCCCTTCATGGTGATGATGCGGGCCCCTTTGAGCAGGATGGTTGCCTGTGGATTGTCTTTCTTGTAATAGACTTTCACCCATGTTTCAGCAGGGGTATATTTCGGATCTTCTTTCTTGGCTGGAACTTTCTTGGTGGTATCGGCTGGTTTTTGATCGGCCAGCTTTTTCGCCAGCTTGAGGCTGTCCTCCAGTCCTTCTGCCTTGTTCAGGTCATAGATAAAATGAGCAGCCCCGAGACTGAAATGGATCTTTTGTCCGTCAGCCGACCATGCCGGAAATTCACCACCCAATTCTGTCAGTTGTCGTGCTGGGAAAGCAGCACTGCCTGCATCTGCCACGGAAATGCTGATGGTCTTTCCGGTGGAGGGGATGGTAACACTGTAAATATTGTTGTTGACTTTGGCGATGGCTTTCTCTCCTTTGGGAGACAACCAGATCTCGCTGGCTGGAGAAGGAGGATTGTTTTCACGAGCATCATCAGAGCCCAGTTCTTCGGGGATGATACAAGCATCGATGGCTGGTTTCCCCTTGTGCATGGGAATGGAGCCGTAGGTAGTGATGCCACTTATCTTCGCATGAACCTTGGTATCGGTGCCATCCCATTGGATGGAAATCAGGCTTCCCCCTTGGTTCAGGTAGATTCTCTCATCATTGATGGAAAAATGAGGATTGTAGCGACCATTGGCATGATCGATCACATGCTCTTCCCCACCCTTTGCATCCATCCAGCAGAGCAGGTCTTCTGCATCATCATATCCAGGATCAAAGGCATCCCTGAACTTTTGATTGGGAGCATGCACATAAACAATGCGATCCCCTTTCAATGTATAGCGGGGCGATTGATACAATCCAGGCACCTTGGTCAGTGTAACCAATCCATTGCCATCAGGAGAGATGGCATGAATATGCCCGCCGCCTGCATTCCATGAACTAAAAAGAATGGTCTTGCCATCAGGGCTCCAGGAGGGCTGTGCTTCCGTAAATTCATTCTTGGTCAGGCGCTTGGGGGTTCCATTGGGATAATCCATCACATACAACCTGTTCAACACGGTAAAAGCCAGTTTGCTTCCATCGGGTGAAGGAACGGCATCGCGGATCTGTGTTGCCAAAGCAGCACTGGTATCCTTGATAGGATATTTGAACAGTACTGCTGGTCCGAGTTCCAACTTGGCATCCACTTCAAAGGGAATTTCATCGTATTTGCCCGTGTTGACATCGATCTTGTTGATCTTGCCACCAAAGGAAGCCAACAGGTGTTTGCTGTCGGGCGTAAAGGTCATGGCAGGCAAAACACCGGAAACGGCGATCGACTCTTGATCATCGCGTTGAACAGGATAGGCCAACCATCTTTCATCACCGGACTTCAGGTCCCTGATCACCAATCCTGTCTTGTCTTCAAAACGGGTGCCATAGACCAACCACTTCCCATCATCACTCAATACCGGTGTGAAGGCGGAACCATAACGAGAAGTCAGCTTGTTGGTACGGGCATTCTGGCGATCGTATACACCAATCTGGTATTGCGGCAGCTGGGCATTGTAGTTCCAGGAACCCGTGCGAAATGAGTAATAAATGTAGCGGCCATCAGGACTCACTGCAGGATCGATGGTTTTCAAAGTGGCCGGCTCTTCGATCAACTGTGTACCGCCTCCACCATTCACATGGATCATGTAGAGCTTGTTGATGCGGCGCCCCTTGGAATAAACGATGTACTTGCCATCTGGCGTCCAGTCGGCCGAAGGAAAATTCTGGTTGGTTTCTTTTGTCAGTTGCACGGTATCCTTTTTCTCGGTATCGATGTACCAGATATTTTCGGCACCGCTTTTGTCGGATACAAAAAGGATTTTTTTGCCATCGGGGCTGTACCTCGGATGCTGGTCGAATGCCAGTCCGCGTGTGATCTGCGTAGCCTTACCGCCACTGACCGGTATGGTGTAGAGATCTCCCATCATGTCGAACAGGATGGTCTTGCCATCAGGATGGATATCAACCGACGTCCAGGTTCCCTCGTTCGTCTTGAGGTCGAACATGCGACTGGCCTTCAGGGGAAGGTTTTTGTAACGGGTGAAGCTGGTATCTTTTTGTGAAAAGCTGTTTTGGCTGATCATGATCAGCAATAGAAAACTGAATAAATTTCTGGCTTGAGACATGATTAATCATTTAATGTTCCGAAAATAGACAATTAAACATACCACAAGCTCAATTGTTGATGATGACGGAAACATGAAAATGAAAAAATCCTAACTTACCCGCATGAAGAAGAAAGTTTTATGGCTGGGCCTTTGCGCCTTCCTCAGTATACAAGCTACCTGGGCACAGAAAAAGAATATGTTCAATCCGGCCGACCTCAAAATTGACTGGCAGTTGGTCACCAATAATTACCAGGGTAAAGATCAATACCTCTTTGCGTTGACCCTGACCAACACTGGGAAAAAATCATGGTTTCCAGGTAATGGCTGGAAGATTTATTACAATGCCAACAGAGAAATTGCCGACAGCAACCTGAGCGGTCCCTTTACATCTTTTCGTTGGCATGGTGATCTTTTCTATTTGAAACCCAGAGCGGATTTCAAAGGATTGAAACCCGGTGAAAGTATTCGCGTAGAAGGCATCGGGGATGCCTGGGCTTTCAACATATCCGATGCCCCATCAGGGTATTATTGGGTATGGGACCAAGATCCCAACACGGCACATGCCATCGTCAACACCTCTGCCAAACCTCCGGCAGACATCAACAAGTTCAAACTCAGGCCTGATCAGGTAAACGATCAGATCAACCCGGAGATGGTCTTTGAGCAAAACAAAAATATCAAGGAACTGCCATCGGCTTCCATCCCAAAGATCCTTCCCACACCGGTATCGTTTGAAGCCAAAGAGGGACAGTTCATGTTGAATGAACAAACCGTCCTCCATTCAGATGCTGCCTTTGAAAAAGAAGCAAATTATCTGGTGGAAGAGTTGAAAATGTTTTTAGGAAAATCCTTGACCAAAGGAACTGCCGCAAACAATGTCATCCAATTGGTGGTCGACAATTCCCTTCCGGCGGAAGGATATGCATTGGAAGTAAACAGCAATGGCATCACCATCCGGTCATCAAACGGTGCCGGTATTTTTTACGGCCATTCCGAATGCAGTTGTCAAAGACAAACCCAGGTTCGGTTACAGAGGATTGCACATTGATGTGGCGAGAAATTTCCAAACCAAGGAACAGGTGATGCGCGTGTTGAACTGGATGGCGATGTACAAGTTGAACAAACTGCATTTTCATTTCAGCGAAGACGACGCATGGCGTGTGGAGATCCCAGCTTTGCCGGAGTTGACTACTGTTGGCGTGCAACGCGGTCATACATTGGACAGCAAAGAGCACATGCCATCTGCCTATGGATCCGGCGGCAATACCAACAACCCTCAGAGCAGTTTTTATACAAGAGCAGATTATATCGAGATCCTTCGCTTCGCCAAAAACAGGCATATCGAAGTGATCCCTGAGATTGAAACGCCCGGACATGCAAGAGCTGCCATCAAGGCCATGGATGCCCGATACAGAAGATTGATGCAGGAAGGCAAAGAAGCGGAAGCGAAAAAATATTTGTTGTCGGACCCCGACGACAAATCCATTTACCTCTCCGCACAAAACTTCCGCGACAATGTCATGTGCGTGGCACAACCTGGCGTTTATACATTCATTGCGACAGCCGTAGATGCTTTCATTGACATGCACAAAGAAGCGGGGATGCCCCTGAAAACCATCCATGTGGGAGGAGATGAAGTGCCGCAAGGAGTTTGGGAGAAATCTCCGATCGCTCAAAATTTACTTGCAGCCCTCCCAAAAGAAAAATTCAAACAGACCAGTGATCTTTGGATCTATTACTGGGAGAAAGTGCATGCGATCCTGAAAGAAAGAGGGCTCTATGTCTCCGGCTGGGAAGAGATTGGCATGCGTGAATCCAAAGTGAATGGCAACCGCGTGATGATGGTCAATCCTGAGTTCGCCAACAATGAAGATCTTCCTTACCGATTGGCGAACGGAGGATACAAAGTCGTCTTGTGTCCGGTATCCAATCTTTATTTTGACCTTGCTTATCAAAAGCATTTTGATGAAGTGGGGTATTACTGGGGAGGATTTGTAGACATCGACAAAGCTTTTTATTTCATTCCTTACGATTATCTGAAGAATACTGCTGTCGATCGTTTTGGAGTGCCCATCGATCCAAAACTCTTGCAGGGCAAGGATAAGCTGACAGATTATGGAAAGGGGAATATTGTGGGCATCCAGGGAGAACTCTGGAGCGAAAACATCCGCAGTGCCGCCGATCTGGAATACCTGGCATTTCCCAAGATGCTGGGATTGGCAGAAAGAGCCTGGGCAGTTGATCCCGAGTGGGCCACCACAACAGATGAGAACCGATCCAAAACCTTGTACAATGATGCCTGGTCTGTTTTTGTGAACACCGTCGGCAAACAGGAACTGTTCAAGCTCAACTATTATCAGGGTGGAGTGAATTTCCGCATTCCCACACTTGGAGCAAAAAGAGTTGATGGCAAAGTACTGGCCAATATCCAATTGCCGGGCATGCAGATCCGTTATACAACAGATGGAACTGAGCCCACTGTGAACAGTCCACTTTATACCTCTCCCATTGTATCAACCGGCATTGTAAAGCTACGGGCATTTGACAGCAGGGGAAGAGGAAGCAGGACAGTTGAGATTGAATGAGGAACGAGCTTCACAACATCGGTCGGTTATCCTGCAGAAGGAATTGTTTAGGAGAACAAATTATGCCTCGGTAAATTGGTGGCTGATGTCCATTCTTACCCGAACTTGGTTATTTTAGGGGGATGAATACCATCCAACTGAACCCCTTCAAGATTTTAATGGGTATACTCCTGATCGGTGGAACCCAATTTGCCCATGCACAAGAACAGGCTTACTTCAAGGACCCCAATCCATTGATCCAGCAGCGATTGGAAGAGTGGTGGGATCTCAAATTTGGATTGCTCATGCATTGGGGTACTTATAGCCAATGGGGCATCGTAGAAAGCTGGAGTATTTGTCCCGAAGACGTGGGCTGGGCCATAGAAGCACAGAAAAAAGGTGTTGCCAATTCATACAACGAATATGTACAGAAATATGAGGCACTGCAACATACTTTCAATCCCACAAAATTTTCTCCTGAGAAATGGGCTGCTGCTGCCAAGGATGCCGGAATGAAATACATGGTATTCACCACCAAGCATCATGATGGTTTCAGCATGTTCGATTCAAAATACACGGATTATAAGATCACCGACAAGGCTACGCCCTTCTCTACCAATCCGAAGAGCAATGTAGTGAAAGAGGTTTTCAATGCGTTTCGTCAGGAGAATTTCTGGATCGGTGCTTATTTTTCAAAACCAGACTGGCACAGTGATTATTATTGGTGGAAGAAATTTCCTGCAAGTGACCGCAATGCCAATTATTCCATTCGCAAGCATCCGGATCAATGGAAAAAATTTGTCGACTTCACCCATAACCAGATCGATGAACTGATGACCGATTATGGCAAGGTGGATATTCTCTGGCTCGATGGAGGTTGGGTTCGCAAGAAAACAGATGAAGAAGTAAAAGCTGAATTGCTCGATGTGTATGATAATTCAAGATGGTTCCGCAATCCCCAGAGCCAGGACATCAACATGGCAGAGATTGTCAGAAAATCAAGATTGAAACAACCCAAACTGATTGTGGTGGATCGTGCAGTTCCTGGTGAGCACCAAAACTACCTCACACCTGAACAACACATCCCTGAAAATGGACTCCCCTATCCCTGGGAAACTTGCATGACAATGGGAAACAGTTGGAGTTATGTTCCGAACGATCAATATAAACCCGCCAATGAACTGATCGAAAAACTGGTGGACATTGTGAGCAAAGGAGGAAACTACTTGCTGAATATCGGGCCCTCTCCCGAAGGAGATTTCGATACGACTGCCTATCAAAGACTAAAAGAGATTGGACATTGGATCAAGACCAATGGAGAGTCGATTTATGGAAGCAGGATGAACAACAGCTTTGGCGAGGGTTCAACAATCCGATTCACCAAAAGCAAGGATGGCAAACAGCAATTTGTTTTCCTCTTTGATTATCCTGAAAACGGTAAAGTCAACTTCACGAAGATCAACGTACCGGAAAAATCTACCATCAGTCTGCTGGGCGCTGCCAAAAAATTAAAATGGAAAAAAACAGCCGATGGCTATGAGGTAGAACTGCCTGCTGCACTGCGCGCTGTTACTGACCATGTTTGGGTGCTGAAGATTGTGCAGCCTTAACGACAGAAGCATACACTGTCGGCAATGCCTGCTTGAGTCGATCGTAGGTGGCTGATGATATATTCTTGTTGTCAAAGGGGACAAACTTTACATAAGACTTGTTCTCTCCTTCGACCCGACCATACTTGTAGGCATAGGTAAACCAGCCGTCTTGCTGCAGCTTTACCTCAGGCAATGCAGCATTGGGTATGGTGATGTAAAATCTATTGACATCTTTTGAGGCTGTATTGGTCAACATCGATTTTCGCATTTCTATATAGGCTTCTTTAGCAGTTTCCACTGCGGGATCGATCAGTTCCACATGAGGAGCAATCACAGAACGATAAGGATAGGAACCATTCAACCTTAAATTGTACAATTCATTCAACACGTTCCGGATGGTGTCCCGCATGAAGGGATAATGGGTACACCCGAGGATCAGTGTATTCATGGGTTTTGCGATCCCCTGTGCCCTCATTCTTTCAAAAAGGCTGACAAGATGATAGCGCACATAATTTTCCGGATCATTCAACTGCACATCGAGGCAACGGCCTTTGTCGTCATACTCACAAAGCAACTTGTTGTTCTCTTTGTTGAAATTGTAAACATTGAGCAAGGCTGTATCAATGCGGTAATTGGTATTCCCAACAGAAGGGCCTTTGTAATCTTTGCGATAGCCAGCTGCTTTTTCATCAAAAAAACTATAATCCCGGTCGATCGCATCGGCGAGTCCAAAGCCACCCTGGCTGACAATACTCGGCTCTGCCATCCCCAATTGTTGTGCCATTTTTCGCAAGGTTTTGGGATAGCCATCTGAAGCAACGGTTCCTGCAGTGGCAAATACCCCGATGGTTCCTTTTTCATGTGATGCCTGGTAGGCAAGCGCTGCTTTCACGCCGGCATTGATCACTCCGACAACTGGAACATTTTCCTGAGAAGTTCTTACAAAATCCTGTACTTCGGGTAGAGCAAATGCTGTGGCCGTATTGCAGGCCAGCACCAGCATTTTCACTCCCTGCTTGGATGATGCATCAGTCTTGTTGAGATCATATTTATTTTTCAGGAGGAAGTCCATGTTCTTGATCACGTGCTCCTGCAAGAGTTTGGTCTTGTTCTCAGCAGCATAATTCCCATAAGGCATGTTGGCCTGGTCCGCCAGGTACTGAAAATATTCCTTTTCGAAATCAGGTTTCCCATCGGACCCGGGAGCACCGGTAATGTTGTTAAAGGCATCCAGCGTCAGCATTGCCTCCAGCACGGTAAGCCCCCCCGTTCCGGAATCAAAAACACCTATGGGTAGGCTGCTCTTTTTCTTTTGCTGTGCAAACACAATTAAAGTGTTGATGCATATAGGGAATAGAAGCATCGAAATTTTCAACAAAATCTTCATTGTAGGGATTAAAGCGGTGATCAGAAAACAATCTTTCTGTAAAAATAGGACCTATTTGATGGTATTCTCAGGAAGTAGAGGGAAATTTGCACACTGAAAGGTCGTAGCTCTTCATCTAAAAATAAATTCATGAAATTATTATTTACCCTGTTTGCCTTTGCAATGATGGCATCCGCCTGCAATCAGCCTGCATCAGAAAACAAATCAGCATCAGATGAGAAGACATCAGAAATGGCAGCGCCTGCAGCAAACAAATATACTACCGACATGGTGGTGAATACAAAAGACTATTCCTGTGGCATGCCAACATCTGCAGGGATCAGCGATACCTGCCATTACGAAGGCAAAGCCTATGGATTTTGCTCTGCTGAATGCAAAGCGGAATTTCAAAAAGATCCAGCCAAGTTTATCGCCTCTAACCAATAACATTTTTTACCATGCAACCAGTTAAAGCTTTCGCTGCCAGCAGCAGTCAATCTCCTCTTGGGCCTCTTACCATCAACAGAAGAGATCTTGGTCCACATGATGTACAGGTAGAAATCCTCTATTGCGGTGTCTGCCACAGCGATATTCATACTGCCAGAAACGAATGGGGCGGTAGCACTATCTATCCTGTGGTACCAGGACATGAGATCGTGGGGAGGGTGAAAGCTGTGGGTGCTTCGGTTACCCAATTCAAGGTTGGCCAAAATGTAGGGGTGGGTGTAATGGTCGATAGCTGCAGACATTGCAAGAATTGCCAGTCGAACCAGGAACAATATTGCGAAGAAGGCATGACCGGGACCTACAATGCCAAAGAAAGAGATGGATCTGGAAACATCACCTACGGAGGTTACTCAGCAGCGATCGTGACCGATGAAAAATATGTTTTGAATGTCAAGGAAACCGACAACCTTGCCGGTGTAGCGCCCTTGCTTTGTGCAGGAATCACCACTTGGTCGCCGCTGAAATTTGCAAATGTAAAAAAAGGAACCAAGGTGGCTGTGGTAGGATTGGGCGGGCTTGGCCACATGGCCGTTAAGTTTGCTGTTGCCTTTGGCGCTGAGGTTACGGTGATTTCTACTTCTGCCTCCAAAGTGGCAGAAGCCGGAAAACTGGGTGCTCATCATTTTGTGCATGCAAAAGATGCTGAAGCCCTCCAACCCTATGATTCAAAATTTGATGTGGTATTAGATGCCATATCAGCCGATCATGACTATACTCCTTACCTGAACCTATTGGGTCTGGAAGGAAAATTATTGGTAGTGGGATTGCCTGAACACCAGCCCAAAGTGCTTCCGTTCGCCCTCATCAAAAACAGGAGAAGCATTGTCGGATCCATGATCGGTGGCATAAAGGAAACGCAGGAGATGCTCGACTTTTGCCATGAACACAAGATCTATGCAGAGATCGAAACAATTGACATATCTTACATCAACGAAGCCTATGAGCGCATGATCAAGGGTGACATCAAGTATCGCTTCGTGATTGATATGTCAACGCTCTAAAATGTCATATAAAAGAAGAGAATTTCTATCTGCCATCCCATTGTTGGGCATGGGAAATTGGGTACAGCAGGATGCACTTGCATCAGACAATCCATTATCCTCCTCTCGAGACTTGTTGTCATCCCCCGCGGATCATCTTCGGCTGAGCTTAAACGCATACTCCTTCAACGACATGCTGATGAAAAAACAGATCAGCAAAGCGGAAGTGCTGGCATTCTGCGCCAAAACGGGCTTTTCAGCAGTGGACATGACAGGCTATTATTTCAGCACCTATCCCGATACGCCCACCGATGAAGAAATTTATGGTTTCAAACGCAAGGCCCATGAGTTGGGAATTGAGATCAGTGGCACGGGTGTAAGAAATGAATTTTCTTATGAGGATGATGCCACATTGAACAAAGAAATTGATACAGTCAAGCGCTGGATCGAAGTGGCTGCGAAAATGGGTGCACCGGTCCTTCGCATCTTCACTGCCAAAGCTTATAGCACAGGCGACACAAGAAAAAAAGTCAGGGACCGTATCGTTAAAGCATTGAATAGCTGCATCCCGGTTGCAGCAGCTCATGGTATTGTGCTGGGTATCCAAAACCACAATGACTTTTTGCACACAGCAGACGAATGCCTTGAACTGATCAAGCCTTTTAACAGCCCCTGGCTGGGACTCGTACTGGACACCGGTACTTTTGTTGCACCGGATCCCTATGAAGAGATTCGAAAAGCAACCCCTCTGGCAGTAAACTGGCAATTGAAGGAAAAGCT
>RFVQ01000160.1 GCA_009922495.1 Chitinophagia bacterium | reverse complement strand
CTTTGTTTACACACTCTAGCATAAGCAGCAAGCGATCCTGTCCAGTACCACTCTGTGTATGTACCTTGCGGTAAAACAAATCTTGCCATGGTGACCCCTTCTTTACCTGGATGGAAGGTAGAATGCGTGGGTGATGATATCGCCTGGATGAGGTTCGGTCAAGATGGCCGCCTCTATGCGATCAATCCAGAAAATGGTTTTTTTGGCGTTGCGCCAGGAACCAACGCCAAGACCAATCCCAATGCAATTGCGGCCCTCAAAAAAAACAGCATTTTCACGAACGTGGGAATTACACCTGACGGAGATGTTTGGTGGGAAGGGTTGACAAAGGAAGCGCCCAAGGAGGTTTACAACTGGAGAGGGGAGTTGCATGACCCCGCTTCCGGCAAACCCGTAGCACATGCCAACGCAAGGTTCACCGCACCGGCACATCAATGTCCCAGCATCGACAGCGAATGGGAAAATCCAGCAGGTGTTCCGATCAGTGCTTTTATTTTTGGAGGAAGACGAAGCAATACAGTCCCATTGTTGTACCAGGCTTTTAATTGGAACTTTGGCGTATACCTCGCTGCTACCATGGGCTCTGAGACCACGGCGGCGGCATTTGGCGAAATAGGAAAAGTAAGAAGAGATCCTTTTGCCATGCTTCCTTTCTGTGGTTACCACATGGCGGATTATTTCAACCACTGGCTTCAGTTGGGTCGAGAAATCCCCAATCCTCCCAGGATCTTTGGTGTAAACTGGTTCAGAAAAGACAAGGACGGCAACTTCATCTGGCCGGGTTTTGGCGACAACATGCGCATGCTGAAATGGGTGGTCGAGCGAGTTTATGGAGAAAGGGTATCTATTGAAAGCCCCATTGGGTGGGTGCCGAGGTATGAAGACATCGACTGGGGGGCCTTGAATTTCACCCCAGAACAGTATGAAGCGGTAATGGATGTGGACCGGGAATTGTGGAAAAATGAGATCCTTGCCCATGAAGAACTTTTTGCAAGGATGTATGACAAACTGCCCAAAGAGTTTTTCTTCATGAGGGAACTCTTGCTCTCCGGTTTGTGGAGGTCTCCGGAACATTGGACACTGGCTCCGGAAACACACTGATAACATTTTTCTTATGATATATAGCTTTCAAAGAAGCATCTTAACTTCTGTCTTGATACTTTTTTCCATGCTGGGATACAGTCAGTTTTTGAGTACCGAAAAATATCCAATCTATGATGGGAGAGATTTAGGATTGACGTATACCCCGAGTGCTTCAACCTTTAAAATTTGGAGTCCGGTTGCAGAAAAAGCCGAACTGATATTGTATCGTTCTTCCTTGGGTCAAGACAAGATTGCTTCTTATCCCATGCAACGCTCTTCCGCTGGTACCTGGGTGAAAAAACTAGACCGCAATCTCAAAGGGGTATACTATGTATTCAGGATTTTTACCCATGGCAAATGGTTGGCAGAAGTTCCGGATCCCTATGCCAAGGCTGTTGGCACCAACGGGAAGAGAGCGGTTGTCATCGATCTCAAAGAGACCAATCCTTTTGGATGGGAATCGGATAAATCCCCTGTTTTCAGCGGCAGGAAGGATTTGAAACCAGGGATGGGCGGCCTGCCTGTAGATGCGATCATATATGAAGCACATGTGCGGGATCTGACCATTGATGAATCATCTGCTGTTCAAAAAAAGGGCAAGTATCTGGGGCTGACAGAAGAAGCGGCGATGAACATAGGCGGTGTGCAAACAGGATTGGATCATATACAAGAATTAGGGGTTACCCATGTTCACTTGTTGCCTTCCTATGATTTTTTCAGTGTAGACGAAAGTAGACCCGATAGTCTGCAGTACAATTGGGGCTATGACCCACTGAATTACAATGTTCCGGAAGGGAGCTATTCCACCAATCCGGCAGATGGAATTACCCGGATCAAAGAATTCAAGCAACTCATTCAAGCGCTGCATCGCAAGGGTTTGAGGGTTGTAATGGATGTTGTATACAACCATACCATGCTGACAGAAAATTCCTATTTCAATCAATTGGTTCCGGGGTATTACTACAGACAAAAAGAAAATGGAGATTTCTCCAATGCTTCAGCCTGTGGTAACGAAACAGCCAGCGAAAGGCCGATGATGCGAAAATTTATCCTGGAATCTGTAAAGTATTGGGTAAAGGAATACCATGTGGATGGTTTCAGGTTTGATCTCATGGGCATACATGACATACAAACCATGAACCAGCTCTCCAAAGAATTGCACGCGATCAAACCGGATATTTTGTTGTATGGTGAAGGATGGACAGCAGGATCTTCGCCCTTACCCGATTCCCTTCGGGCATTGAAAAAGAATGCCTATCAACTCGATCGTATTGCTGTTTTCAGTGATGATTTGAGAGACGGGATCAAGGGCAGTGTTTTTGAGCATGCCGACAAAGGGTTTGCTTCCGGCAAGGCGGGAATGGAAGAAACCATCAAATTTGGAGTTACCGCCGCTTGCAGACATCCACAAGTGGATTATTCCAAAGTCAATTATTCCAAAGGACCTTATGCCAGTGAACCGGGACAAGTGATCAGCTATTGTGAATGCCATGACAACCATGTGCTTTGGGATAAACTGGCTATTTCCAACAGCGAGGCCAGCACAGAGGATCGAAAAAAAATGCACCAGTTGTCATTGACCATTGTGCTGACTTCTCAGGGGATTTCATTTCTTCATGCCGGAACCGAATTCCTCAGGTCCAAAAAAGGAGTTGAAAATTCTTTCAATGCAGGGGATAGCATCAATGCCATCAACTGGTTTGAAAAAGCGGATAACAGCGATGTATACCAATACATCCGGGCACTTATTCAGATGCGAAAAGACCATCCTGCCTTTCGGCTTACCCAGCAACAGCAAATCAGCAGCCTGATAGAGTTTGATCAGCATGCTGTGCCGGGTCTGGTTTCCTATCGTATTGATGGTGAAAAGGCAGGAGACAGCTGGAAAAAGATCCAGGTAATCTACAATGGCAGCCACCAAGACCGGTCGGTTACATTGACAGAAGGAAGCTGGAATTTGTTCAGCATCGGAAACCAGATCACCAACCCATTGCTTCCCCAGCAAAAAGTGGAGGGTTCGATCCGGGTTCCGTCATTTGGAGCTGCCATTTTGTACAGGAATTGACCCTTTGGTTTTATTTGTTCGTATCCGGTCCATGCAATACTTTTGCACCACGAAAAATTTTTTCTTATGGGAAGGATTATAGCATTTCGTGAAGCCCTCAGGGAAGCCATGCAGGAAGAGATGAGAAGGGATGAGAGAGTGTTTTTGATGGGGGAAGAGGTTGCTGAATACAATGGTGCCTATAAAGTAAGCCAGGGCATGCTGGATGAGTTTGGCCCCAAGCGGGTAATTGATACACCCATCGCTGAGCTTGGATTCACAGCCGTTGCTGTGGGTGCTGCCCAAAACGGCCTTCGTCCCATTGTGGAATACATGACCTGGAATTTTGCCGTACTTCCCCTCGATCAGATTTTGAATACAGCTTCTAAAATGTTGGCCATGAGTGGCGGGCAGGTAGGTTGCCCCATCGTTTTCAGGGGAGCCAATGGTTCAGCCGGACAATTGGGAGCACAGCACTCCACTGCCTTTGAAAGCATGTATGCCAATATACCTGGATTGAAAGTAATTTCTGTTTCCAATCCCTATGATGCAAAGGGTCTTTTGAAGAGCGCCATTCGTGATGATGATCCGGTTGTTTTCATGGAGAGTGAGTTGATGTATGGCGACAAAGGAGAAGTACCTGAAGAAGAATATCTCATTCCGATAGGCAAGGCAGATGTGAAGAGGGCCGGTCGCGATGTTACCATCGTTTCCTTTAACAAGATGATGAAAGTAGCCTTGGGTGCTGCCGAAGAGTTGGAAAAAGAAGGCATCAGTGCAGAGGTGATCGATCTCAGAACCATCCGCCCCCTTGACTGGATGACCATATTCGAGAGTGTAAAGAAGACAAACAGGCTGGTGATTGTGGAAGAACAATGGCCATTTGCATCTGTTTCTTCAGAAATTACGTACCGCATACAAAAGGAGGCATTTGATTATTTGGATGCTCCGATCAGGAGGATCACTGCAGCAGATGCTCCCATGCACTATGCGCCCAACCTGGTAGCTGCTTATCTTCCAGATGTTGCCAGGACCGTAAAGTTGGTCAAAGAAGTCATGTATATCCAGAAATAATGTGTTGAAGCACTATACTTTTCTGTCGCTATTATTCTTCCATTCTTTTCTAGTGGAAGCACAAGATGAAAAAGTATTAAAAACGCAACAATCCCCCAAAGCAAAGGATACAAACCTGGTTGTCCTGGAACCAGTCGTTGTTCGAGGATTCGAATCAAACGCGCTACTTCAAAAAACCCCTGCATCCATTGGTGTAATTTCTGCCAATGGGATCCGTCCCATGAACGGTACAAGTACCCTGGGTTTGTTGCCGGCTTTCAATCAACTGTCTGGCGTCAGGTTTGAAGAGCGTTCTCCAGGAAGTGTTAGGCTGTCCATTCGGGGAAGTCTTCTCCGTTCACCCTTTGGAGTCAGAAATGTCAAGATGTATCTCGACGATTTTATTTTTTCAGATGCTGGGGGCAATAGTTATTTGAATTTGCTGGACATCAACAGTGTCGGAACTGCGGAAGTGCTGAAAGGTCCTGCAGGAAGTTTATATGGTGCAGGAACAGGAGGGGCCGTACTGCTGGGAAC
>RFVQ01000159.1 GCA_009922495.1 Chitinophagia bacterium | reverse complement strand
AAGCATAGGCATTGGCAAAGTCAACCTTTTTCACTTTAGCGGCAACAAAACGGAGCCCCTGTACCAAATGGTTCACATATACGGGATCAGCATAGGTCTCTTTGCTATGACCGATGGTAGAGATCCAGGCATGTCCTCCCTGAAAATGATTGTACCATACGGCAGGGTAGTATTCTGTATAAGTGCCGGCATTTTTGCTGATCTGGTCTTTCTGGCTTTGGTCCAGTGTGGTGAATTGATGCGCCATCATCACATTGGTTACCGGATACAATTCTTTTCCAAAATACAATTCGTCCTCTCTTTCCCAAACAAGGGGAACATCCTTCATGGATGGATGTTCTGGGTCAGTTACCCTGACCTTGAATTTCTGAAACTTGGCATGCCAGGAGAAAGTGCAACCAATCAGCATTTTGAACCATTTCCAGTTGCGTTCTGTTCCGGTTACCGAATGGAGACCTACCATGCCACCGCCTGCCTCGATGTATCTTCTGAAAACGAGCCTTTGGGCATCCGTAGCGAAGACATCATTGTTGGTGCTGGGGAAAACAATGAGGGTATATTTTTTGATCTGCTCTTCTGTGAAGATGGAGGGATCGTCGCTAACAGTAATATTAAACTGTTCCTGCACAGCAAGTTTTTTCAGTGCTTCCACGGCAGAAGGGATGTTGTCATGTACGTAGCCGGTTCCGTTTTTGGTATAGACCAACACATTGGCATTCTTCAACGCCTTTGATTGAGAATGGACGGAAAAAAATGTTGACAGGAGGATCGAAATGAAAAGAAATAAATGCTTCATATTGGCGGTTTCGTTGATGTAAAGTGGATTGTAAATTAAGCAAAAAAAGGGGGTTGCCTGTCACCTCATTTACGAAAACGTTATAGCAAAAATGACTCCCTCCGATACTGCTTCAATGGAAATTCCCTATCTTGAAAACAACTTCTTAAAGAACCAGAAAAACGATTGACATGGCCCAAAAGACAACAGGTTTCAGGTGGACGGTATGCGCATTGCTTTTTGTTGCAACAACCATCAATTATTTAGATCGACAGGTACTCAGCTTGCTGTTCCCGATGCTGCAGGAGAAATTCGGGTGGACCAACAGCCAGTATGCCAACATTGCCTCAGCTTTTCAGTTTACCTATGCTATCTGTCTGCTCTTTGCGGGTAGGGTTATTGATAAGCTGGGAACCAAGAGCGGTTATTCCTGGGCCATCATCATCTGGTCAATCGGTGCCATCATCCATGCCGCCGCGCTGCCAATAGGTGATTTTATGCTGTCTACTTTGGGATGGATGGGATTGGCCGCTGTACCGGCCTCCGTACTGGGTTTCATCTTTGCCCGCGCTTTTCTCGCCCTGGGTGAGGCTGGTAACTTTCCGGCTGCCATCAAGGTGACGGCTGAATATTTTCCCAAGAAGGAACGCTCCTTTGCTACAGGTATCTTCAACTCAGGCGCCAATGTAGGTGCGGTGCTGGCCCCCCTCAGCGTACCTTGGATTGCAGAGAAATGGGGATGGGAAATGGCCTTCATCATCATCGGTGCGATTGGTTTTCTTTGGTTGTTTTTTTGGATCATCTATTATGCACCCATCGCTGAACAAAAGCGCATGACCGCAGAAGAGAAAACCTATGTCCAAACCAGTGATGCCGCTGAAGAGATCAAGTCGGCAACCCCGGATGCGAAAGTGAAGTGGTCATCCCTGTTCAAATACAACCAGACCTGGGCCTTTTCAATCGGAAAATTCATGACGGATGGCGTGTGGTGGTTCTTCCTCTTCTGGCTGCCTGCTTACCTCAAGGAAAAATATGGCATGACCGGAACGGAGACCATGGTTCCATTGGTGGTCTTGTACAGCATCGTGATGTTGGGAAGTGTGGCCGGAGGTTGGTTCCCTGCCTATTTCATGAACAAAGGATACAATGCCTATGAAGGAAGGATGCGCGCCATGCTGATCATTGCGTTGTTTCCATTGGTTGTGCTGGCCGCCCAGCCCTTTGGGTACATCAGCTATTGGGTTCCGGTTTTGTTGATTGGCGTAGGTGCTGCAGCCCATCAGGCCTGGAGTGCCAATATCTTCACCACTGTTTCCGATATGTTCCCCAACAAGGCCATCGCATCTGTTGTAGGCATTGGCGGCATGGCAGGAGGCATTGGTGGGGTGCTCACGACAAAAGTAGGTGGCGCTTTGTTTGATCATTACAAAGCATTGGGACATATCGAAACCGGTTATACCATCATGTTTACTTTCTGCGCCCTGGCCTATATCATCGCCTGGTCCATCATGAAAAGCCTGGTACCCAAATTCAAAAAGATTGAAGATCTATAGTATCAATCCATTCTCTTAATACTCTATGTTTCTGTAAACCCTGTCATCCAGATTGCCATGTCAAAAATGAATTCATCCCGCAGGTCCTTTGTAAAAGGTACTGCTACTGCAGCAGCAGGTTTCATGATCGTTCCCCGTTTTGTATTGGGACGAGGATATACCGCCCCCAGTGATTTGATCAACCTGGGTTTTATTGGAACCGGTAAACAAGCCAGAGGGCTGCTCAACAATTTCAGGGACAAGGCCAATATCGTGGCAGGAGCGGATGTGGACCTGAACAAGCTCCATTATTTCCATTCGCTCTTGGAAAAATATTATGCGCAGGCCAAAAAAGATGGGAAGAATACCAGCTTCAAAGGCTTTACAGGTTATGATGATTACCGTGAAATCATTCAGCGAAAAGACATAGATGCAGTGGTAATCGCTACGCCGGATCATTGGCATGCCACCCAGGCCATTCAGGCATCCAATGCAGGCAAACATGTTTACTGTGAGAAGCCATTGGCTCATACCGTAGAAGAGGGAAGGGCCATGGTGAATGCTGCGAGAAAAAACAAGATCGTCTTTCAAACCGGAAGCATGCAGCGATCCAACAGAAACTTCCGTCATGCCTGTGAGTTGGTCAGGAATGGTTACCTGGGACAAATAAAAGAAGTATTGGTTACCATCGGTCCACCCCCGATCGCTTGTGATCTTCCCGCGCAACCCCTGAGACCAGGAGTGAACTGGGATGCCTGGATCGGTCCGGCACCCTACCGTGAATTCAACGCAGAGTTAGCACCACCGGTTGAGTTGGATATTTTCCCTAACTGGAGAAACTACCGTGAATATGGTGGCGGCATGGTGACAGATTGGGGCGCACACATGTTTGATATCGCCCAATGGGCATTGGGCATGGATGAAAGCGGTCCTGTTAAATTTGTTCCTCCTTCCCAAAATGCCAAAAAAGGTTTGCAATTGATCTATGCCAATGGCATCGTCATGAAGCATGAAGATTTTGGCAGAGGCAATGGTGTACGTTTTATTGGCGAAAAAGGAAGGATGGATGTCAGTCGTTCTATTTTGGACAGTGATCCTGCCAATCTTGTTTCAGCTACCATTCAAGCAGGTGAACAAAGGTTGTATGAATCCAATGATCATTATTCCGATTGGTTGAATTGCATCAAAACCGGTGCCCGTCCGATTTGCGATGTGGAGATTGGTCACCGTACCAGCAGTGTTTGCAATGTTGCCAACATCGCTTACCAGTTGGGACGTCCTTTGGAATGGGATCCCACAAAAGAGAAATTCAAGAAAGACGCAGCGGCGGATGCTTTGCTGAAGCCCCTGTTCAGAGAAGGCTGGGACCTAAACAATTTGAAGTAAACCTATAAAACCGATCGCATGAAGGGGATCAACATGATCCAGCTGGCCAAAGAATTGGGATTGTCGGTCTCCACTGTTTCCAAGGCATTGGGGGATAGCCATGAGATCAGTGCCAATACCAAAAAAAGGGTCTTGGAACTGGCCAAACAATACAAGTACAAGCCCAATCCATTTGCCAGCAACTTGCGAAAAAAGAAGGGCAAGCAGATCGCTGTGATCATACCGGATATCGTCAACAATTTTTTTGCCTTGGCAGTGGACGGCATTGAAAGTGTGACCATGTCAAAGCATTACGACACTTTCATCTACCTCACCCACGAAAACCTGGAAAGAGAGAAATCGGTTTTGGAACATTTGGAAAATGGACTGATCTCGGGCTTGATCATATCTGTCTGTACAGGCAAGGAGGGATACGGACATTTCCAGCAGTTCTATGAAAATACCAAGCTGCCCATGGTATTTTTTGACAGGGTTCCGGATCTCTTGCAATTTCCCAAAGTGATCACCAACAATTATGAGAGCACCCATGAGGCTACGCTCAAGTTGATTAAATCCGGTTGCAAGCGCCCGGTATTCTTTGCCACCACTGAGCCTTTGTATACGTCCATAGAGAGGAGGAGAGGGTTTCAAGATGCTTTGCAATCACAGGGCATTGCCTTTTCCGATGACATGGTTGTTAATTGTTCTGACGACATGGAAGAGAATTACAATACGCTCAGAAAATTATTCATGTCGAAAAAAAGACCAGATGGTGTTTTTGCCTCTATTGAAAAATACGTCATCACGGCCTATCAGGTTTGCAAGGAGTTAAAGTTGAATATCCCCAAGGATATCAAGTTGATCGGTATGACCAACATGCGAACAGCCGCACTCCTGAATCCCTCCCTTTCTACACTTGCCCAGCCTGCTTTTGACATGGGGAAAGAAGCAGCAACCCTCCTGTTGAAAATGATCGAAAAGAAATCCTACGCTGCTGCCAATGATATCATTGTGCTGGAGAATGAACTTACATTGAGAGATTCGGTCTGATGTTTCCGAAATCCTTTGC